>JAGALN010000110.1 GCA_017625185.1 Clostridia bacterium | reverse complement strand
TTCTATCGGAAGAACATGGCAGTGCGGAACAATTCAGCTTGATTTCCAGCTCCTCTGTTTTGGTTCCCTTGGGAACCAAAACCGAAACCGGAGCCACTGCCGACAGAGTTACGCTATCCTTGGAGCGGCCCCACTTGACCTTGACCTCTCCCATAATCTGGTCTTCCCGAACCGGCGTTACCAATTCAAAGGCAGAAAAACCATAGTCCAGAAGCCGGGCAGTATCTTTATGGGAATTCTCCACCCCTTCTCCATGGAAGAGTACGGTAATCAGTTCAATGCCGTTCTTTTCTGCAGATGCCACCAGACAGTTTCCTGCCTCATCAGTATACCCGGTCTTAATTCCGGTTGCCCCAGGGTAGTAATACTGAGAATACCGCATGGTAGAAACCAGACCGTTGGTATTGATGTAATACCGTTCCTCTTCGGTCAGATTGGTGGGCGGAATCTTGACATGGGCAATCTCTACAATACTCCGGAAGGTTTCATTTTTCATAGCCGCCCGGGCAATGACCGCCATATCCGCCGCCGTGGTGTAGTGTTCCTCGTCATGAAGTCCATGGTGATTTTTAAAATGGGTGTTTTTAAGGCCCAGCTTTTTCGCCTTGTTGTTCATGGCATCCACGAATCCCGCCCTGCTTCCGGATACCGCATAGGCAATGGCCATGGCAGCATCGTTGCCGGAAGGAATCATCAATCCATACAACAAATTCTGGAAGGAGATAATCTCCCCCTCTTTGAGTGCCATATTGCTGCCGTCCCAGGCAAGACCCTCCAGCATTTCAGCTGTAACGGTAACCTTCTGTTTCAGGGACACCTTGCCGGCCTTCACCGCATCCAAAGCCACCAATGCGGTCATCACCTTGGTGGTGCTGGCAGGGTACATCTTCTTCTCGCTGTTTACCTCGTAGAGGACATTGCCGCTCTTCCCGTCAATCAGGATGCCGGCTTCGCCTTTCCCTAAAATTGGTCTTCCCTGAGCATCCTCCGTTGGCGGTTCCTCTTTTTCCTCAGTTTTTTCGCCGCCACCCAGCTCCACCATATCATCGCTCTCAACAGCAACTACCGTGGCAAAGGGCAATCCAAAGCTCCCCAAAAGAAGCGTCATACAAAGCAGGCTTAATATACTACATTTTATCCAGTTTTTCAATGGTTTCAACCCTTTCGGTTTTCTTTCTCCAACCTTTCCCGCTCCGCCTGGGAAAGTCTCACATACTGAGGCACCAGTTCCCCATAGGAAACCGTCTTGCCAGCCTCCATCATGGCAAGTCCTAGCTCTGCCACCGAGGCTCCTAAATTCATGCTCTGCATGATGGGGGCAAAGCAGGCATTTTCGCCCAGTTCTGCCACAATCCTCTCCCGAAAGACGGGAACTCCGTCCCCGCAGAAGATGATGGGCAGGGTTTCTTCTTGCAGCTCTGCAAGAAGCTCCTCTATCCCCAAGGCTCTGTCCTCACAGATTCTTGTTAAAGTTCTTCCTCCACGAAACAAGGCATTATAGACCTGCTCCCGTCGGGCATCTAAAATGGGACAGATGATCCCATCAAAGACCGCCAGATTATTGGCAAGACCATGGAGGGTGGACACCGCCGCACAGGGCTTCTTGACCGCCTGAGCCATTGCCTTTGCCGTGGCAACTCCAATCCGGACTCCGGTAAAGGAGCCAGGGCCCACCGCCGCCGCAAAGCAATCCACTTCTTCTGCCTCTTTTTCTGCCTGACGAAACATCTCTGCAATCTGGGGCATCATCTTCTGGGAATGGGTCCTCCCGCTATTGATGACGGTCTGGGCAATCAGTTTGTCATCCTCCAGTAAGGCGGCAGTTGCCGCACTCCCGCAGGTATCAATTCCAAACACTAGCATATTGTAATCTCCCTGTAGTTTTCACCTTTTTGTGGGTCCTTTGCAAACTCGATCCGAAGGGTATTCTCCGGTAAAATTTCCCGAATGTTATCCGCCCACTCAATCAGGCAGATACCATCCCCAAAAAGGTAATCATCCATCCAGTCACACTCCTCCAAGGAAGGGTTTTCCAGACGGTAAACATCAAAGTGATAAATGGGGACTTCTCCGTCGTATTCATTGACCAAGGTAAAGGTGGGACTGACCACCTGTTCCCCCTCCCCGAAATAGGCGGTAACCCCTTTGACAAAGGCGGTTTTCCCGCAGCCTAAGTCCCCAACCAGTGCCACCACGGCACCGGGGTATAAGTCTTTTGCAATGATCTGTCCCACTGCGAATGTCTCCTCGGGAGAGGTGGTTTCAAACTTCCTCATGTTACTTTCCCCTCGTTTAATCTGGTCCTATTCTGCCAGGAGTAAAAAGGCTTGCTTGCAAGGGCATTTTTGCGGCGCAAACCTACCTCCTTTATATTATATAAATTCATTGACACAAAGTCAATATTAACTATTGAAAAAACGACAACTTTCTACTATAATAGAAATAAGAACACGCCTTTGGGCAAAAGAAAGGGTTGAAAACCTATGAATCGGACTGATAAAATCAACTATTATCTCGACATTGCTGAGACCGTCATCGAGCGGGGGACCTGCCTTCGCCGGAACTTTGGTGCCATCATTGTAAAGAACGACGAAATTGTTTCCACCGGCTATACCGGTGCGCCCCGGGGCAGAAAAAATTGCTCTGATTTGGGATATTGCACCAGAGAGAAGCTACAAATTCCCCGGGGAGAGCGGTACGAGCTCTGCCGGAGCGTCCACGCAGAGGCCAACTGTATCATCTCTGCCGCACGGCGGGATACCCTGGGCGCTACCCTGTATTTGGCAGGCAAGGACGCCAAAACCGGCGAATTGGTAGAGAACGCATCCAGCTGTGCCATGTGCAAGCGGATGATCATCAACGCCGGCATCGAAACCGTTATTGTCCGGAACACCCCCACCGAATACACCGTCATCCCCGTCAGCGAATGGATTGAGAATGACGATTCCCTAAGCGGTACCCTGGGATATTAGACCCTGGGATATTAGAATGGGAAGTCCTGCCCAACCGAACGCCGCCCCTGCAGCATTTTTCGGCAGAAGCGGATAAAACAGAAAGCACCCTTACGGGGTGTACTCTAAAGGACATTCTTTGCGGGACGTCGAGGACGCACCTCTCGGCTCTCGCCTCGGTCAGTGCTGGACGATTGCCACCGGCAATCAGCACCCCTACAATGTGAAAACAAGATTTTGCCCAAAACACGGGGTTTCAAAAGGGGCGGCAGCCCCTTTTGCTGATGCCCCCGAAGGGGGCGAAGTGGCGCTCGGGTGGGCGAGCGCAATTGGGCAAGGCTAAAAAAGCAAAATCTTTATTGCATACGAAAAGGGCAGAAACACAAGTGTTTCTGCCCTTTGACTGTCCTTAAGAGTATTCTGCATACGGGTGCTTTTTTCTGTGTTAATCTTCAAAATCGAACATATCCGCATTCCGTTCCCGGAACAAATCATAGACGGCTGATAAAACCGCCGGGTCCTCCACCTGTTCCAGGCAATCCTCTTCCTGGTCGAGAATCTGGAAGATGACAACCTCGTCCACCTCTTCCTCGTCCTCGTTGTAGGGGATGAATACCACATAGTCCTTACCCTTGTACTGGACGGTGTCCAGATGCTCAAAGGTAACGGTTTCACCATCCTCATCGGTCAGTTCAATCAAATAGGGATTTTCCTGCATTTCAGACATTTTTCTTTCCTCCTTATTTTACGCTGTCGAGATAAGACTGGAGAAGATACGCAGCGGAAATACTATCCACGCTCTCCTTCCGCTTTTTACCCCGGACATTGGTTTCGTTCATCAAAAGATGTGCCGACACGGTGGTCAGCCGCTCGTCCCAGAGCTTAATTTCCACAGAAATCCGCTCTTTGAGCAGCTCCGCAAAGGCTTTGGTCTTTTCGCCACGGGGACCGACGGTGCCATTCATGTTTTTAGGATACCCCAAAACAATCAAGCTAACCTCTTTTTCCTTTGCCAGTGCGGCAGTATGGTCCGCCACCTTTGCCATGCCCTTTTCCTTGCAGGCGGGCAGGGTGGTCACCCCAAACCCCAACGGGTCTGAAACTGCATAGCCGGTCCGGCTGTCCCCGAAATCAACGCCCAAAATCCGCATTTTCTTACCTCACACCAAATTCTTTTCTTCTTC
>JAGALN010000109.1 GCA_017625185.1 Clostridia bacterium | reverse complement strand
TTGCGTGGGTTCGATTCCCATCACCCGCTCCATTATTTTTTCAAAGGGCCCACAAGACATTATGCGCCTGTAGCTCAGCTGGATAGAGCAACTGCCTTCTAAGCAGTGGGCCAGGGGTTCAAGTCCCTTCAGGCGCGCCAATATGGTGGGTATAGCTCAGTTGGTTAGAGCGCCAGATTGTGGCTCTGGAGGTCAAGGGTTCGACTCCCTTTATCCACCCCATTTTATACCTTGGGCTGTCGTCAAGCGGTAAGACACAGCACTTTGACTGCTGCATTCGTAGGTTCGAATCCTGCCAGCCCAGCCATCTTTTTATGACCCATTAGCTCAGTTGGCAGAGCACTTGACTTTTAATCAAGGTGTCCGGAGTTCGAATCTCCGATGGGTCACCAAAAAGAAACGACAATTTTCTTTAAAGAAAGTTGTCGTTTCTTTTTGTACTATTATCTTTTCACTTTTCTCTCTTCGTTCTTCTCTAAAATTGTCGTTTCCAGTGAATAGATAAAAGATAATAGCGAAGAGAAAAGGTAGTTTTGCTATGCAAAACATTGAATTATATATGGATTTATGATATATTGGATACGAGGTGAAAATATATGGAAAGTCCACTGTTAAATAAATCTTTAGAGTTTGCAACACAAATTGTTTTGTTTTATTAAGTAGATTGCATCTAAACCGTTCAGAGAACGCAGATGCGTTCTCTTTTGTATTTGTGTCCGCAGGATACAACATCATTCCGATATATATTGAATTCATAAAACAATTATATTATGCGATATTATATTGAAAACATTGCTGCCTCGGGAGGCGATTTTTTTGGATATCAAAATGCGTTCATTAGAAAAACATCGGGATTGGAAGGGTAAAATCGAAGTGGTTTCCCGTACCCCGATCATAAACAGTGAGGATTTATCCCTTGCCTACACTCCGGGTGTGGCAGAACCCTGCCTTGCCATCCAGAAAGACCCGGAGGAATCCTTTCACCTGACCAGACGCTGGAATCTGGTGGCGGTGATTACTGACGGCTCTGCTGTTCTGGGGCTGGGAGATATCGGTCCCGAGGCAGGGATGCCTGTCATGGAAGGAAAATGCGTTCTCTTCAAGGAATTTGCCGATGTGGATGCCTTTCCTCTCTGTGTCAAAACCCAAGATATAGACGAATTGGTTCAAACCATTTATAACATTTCCGGCAGCTTTGGCGGAATCAATCTGGAGGATATTGCGGCACCCCGTTGTTTTGAGATAGAACGCCGTTTGAAGGAACTCTGCGATATCCCCGTTTTCCACGACGACCAGCACGGAACCGCCATTGTGCTGGCAGCGGCACTTCTCAATGCACTCAAGGTTGTGAACAAAGAGATCGACGAGGTCAAAATCGTCATCAACGGCGCCGGCTCCGCTGGTATTGCCATCGCCAAGCACCTTTTAAAACTGGGCGTTAAGAACATGATTCTTTGCGACAAATTCGGGGTTCTCCATGACGGTTTGTCCAATTTGAATCCTGCCCATGAGGAAATGGCAAAGCTGACTAATCCCGAGAAATTGACCGGCACGCTTAAGGACGCTCTGCAGGGAGCAGACGTTTTCATTGGAGTTTCTGCCCCGGGTGTTGTCAAACCGGAGGATGTCCGCTCCATGGCAAAAGACCCCATCGTTTTCCCCATGGCAAACCCAACCCCTGAAATCATGCCAGATTTGGCATTTTCTGCCGGAGCGTCTGTGGTTGGAACCGGACGTTCCGATTTCCCCAACCAGATCAATAACGTCCTGGCTTTTCCCGGTATCTTCCGGGGTGCACTGGACGTCAGAGCCGAGGACATCAATGATGAAATGAAGATGGCTGCCTCCTATGCCATTGCAGGTTTGGTTTCCCCGGAGGAATTGTCTGCTGACTACATTCTTCCTAAGGCTTTTGACAATCGGGTTGGCAAGGCGGTATCCGAGGCAGTTGCCAAAGCTGCCAGAGAATCCGGCGTTGCCAGAAAGTAGTATAGAAAAAGCCACCCTTACGGGTGGCTTTTGGATTCTATTTATTTTTCGGGTTGACGATATCACGCCAGCCAAGGTCGCCACGGGCAATACCCATAATCAAAACCTCGGCAGTTGCCAAGTTGGTCGCAAGAGGGATGTTATGCACATCACAAAGACGGAAGAGCGCCGCAACATCCGGTTCATGAGGCTGTGCGGTCAACGGATCCCGGAAAAACAAAACCGCATCGATTTCGTTATATGCAATTCTCGCACCAATCTGCTGGTCACCGCCCTCCGGACCTGACAAGAACTTATTGATAGGCAGCCCGGTTGCTTCTGCAACCAAAGCGCCGGTGGTGCCGGTGGCACAAAGGCTATGGTGCTTTAAAATTCCGCTGTACGCAATACAAAAATCAACCATCAGTTCTTTCTTTTTGTCATGTGCAATCAAGGCAATATTCATCCAACTTCTCCTTCCTGTCATCTGCCGGTTTCCCGGCAACATTTTCATCAAAGGCTATCGTAGGACGCATAAACGAAGCGCCATTTCTCTCTTTGAAAAAACATCAACATGGATATCATACCACAGAAATAACCAAAAGTCAAAGGAATTTCATTAACTTTTTAGATATTTTTTCTCAAAGGGTGCCATCGCCGCCGAATTCATCTTGTTTTTTCGGCTCTGTTACCTCTACCGGTGCCTTTCCCTGATCATTGGCAACGCCCGGAATCCGGTTGCTTTTTCCTTCGGGTTTGGTTGTTCCTGCAGGCGTATTGGTATCCTCGACTGTAGTTCCTGTCCGTTTTTTAGAAGATTCCGGATTGTTCCGTTCCTCTTTCAGTTCCATATAGGCATCAAACACATCCCGTGCCACCTTTGCGGCAAAATGGCTATTGGCACCGTGCTCAATTACCACAGCAACCACAATTTCCGGATTTTCATAAGGAGCAAAACCAACAAACAGTACATTATCTCTGCCGCCGGGGACCTCTGCGGTTCCCGTCTTTCCTGCCGCCTTATACTTGCTGTCCTTGAAGGCGTCCTTTGCTGTACCGCTTGTTACAACACGACGCATTCCCTCTGTCACCTTGGCAATGGTCGAGTCGGACAGGGTAATCTCACTCAGGAGTTCCGGCTTACTCTTCTTCACCGCTTTGTGGGTATCATAATCCACAATCTCATTAACCAGATGCAGCCGGTAACGCTTACCCTGATTGAGAACCGTTGCAATATAATTTGCCAGCTGTGCCGGCGTAAACAAACTATCCGATTGACCGATTGCCGTCTGGATGACATCACCGGGATACCAGATTCCTCCATTTTTTTCACGGAGTTCCGGTCCTGCCATCTGTCCCTTGCTCTCGGCAAGTTCGATACCGGTTGCCTCACCCAGTCCAAAACTTTCCGCATAGCGATTCAATTCCTCAATGCCGGCAAGACGACCTACCTCAAAGAAGAAATAGTTACAAGAGACGCCCAGCGCCTCTGCAACCTCAATGGTGCCATGGGTTTTTGCTCCCCCTGAGGAGGAATAAACCAAGCAGGTAGGCTGATAGGAATCGAAGTAGGTGTATTTTCCCCGGTCTACAATATAGGTGTCCGGCTCTATCACTCCATTTTCCAGACCTGCAATCGCCGTTAAAGGCTTGAAGGTAGAACCGGGAGAATAGGTGCCGTTCAGTACCCGATTGAACAAGGGTTTGGACTTTGCCTGGAGCAAATCGTCATAGTCCTCATCAAAGGTTGCGGGGTTATAGGTTGGATAGGATGCCATCGCCAGAACCTCGCCTGTTCCCGGAACAATGGCAATAGCACCGCCGGCACCGTAACGGTCTACTGCAGCAGTAATATTTTCCTGTAGAGATTGTTCCATCGCCTTTTGGAGTTCCAAATCCAGCGTTAATTTTACATAATTGCCCGGTTCTACCGGTTGGCTTGCCAGTATCTCGTTGACACCGCCTGCCCGGGACATAGAAACGCTCTTATAACCATCGGTACCTTTCAAATAAGGCTCCAGAATCTTCTCCAATCCGTCCTTTCCGATGATGTCGTTCATGCCATAGCCCTGTTCCTTCATCTCCTGGTATTCTTCCGCATAGATAATACCTGTTCTGCCCAAGATATGTGCTGCACTGCTTCCTGTGGCATAGACACGAACCGGTTCGATTTCCACCTCGACACCGGGAAAATCCATACTCTGTTCTTTAATCCGCTGCACTGCAACCTCATCAATATCCCGTGCCATAACATAAGGAGTCCGGTCGCTGAAGCCGCTTCGTTTCATATCATGCCGAACTGCTACAATGGTCAAAACCTCCGCATCGGTATACTTTCCGGCAACTCCGTACAGACTTCGGAAATACTCCATAATCTCCCGGGGACCTTCAAAGTCCTCCAGATCAT
>JAGALN010000002.1 GCA_017625185.1 Clostridia bacterium | reverse complement strand
CCCATTTCCTGGAATTAGTCTAAACTAACTTCATTGTAACAAATTTCCGGGTTTCTGTCAAGGGAAACCCGGAAAAGATTTAGTCGTTGAAACTTCCGTAAGCGTCGCTGGGCATTTTCCAGTCCCCTCTGGGAGAAAGGGAAACTGTGGTGGCCTTGGGACCGTCGGGCAGGCAGGAACGTTTGAACTGGCTTTGGAAGAAACGGCGGAGAAAGATATTCAGCCACTTTTCGATTTCCTCGGCAGAGTATGTCCCACGAAAGGCGTGCTTTGCCAGATGAAGAATTTTTGCCTTGGAGAATCCCCATTGGATCATATAATACAGGAAGAAATCATGGAGCTCGTAGGGGCCCACAATGGACTCGGTCTGTTGGGCGATGGCGCCGCTTTCCTCCGGGGGTAGAAGCTCGGGACTCACCGGAGTATCCAGAATGTCGTAGAGCGTTTCTTTCAGCTCCGGCATTTTGGCATCTGCCAAATACCGAACCAGATGCCGCATCAGGGTTTTGGGAATCGAAGCGTTGACCCCATACATGGATATGTGGTCCCCGTTGTAGGTGGCAAATCCCAGCGCCAGCTCGGAGAGATCTCCGGTTCCGATGACAATGCCGCCTGTTTTGTTGGCAACGTCCATCAGGACTTGGGTGCGTTCCCGTGCCTGGGCGTTTTCATAAGTGACATCATGAGTGTTTATGTCTGCACCGATATCAGCAAGATGCTGGGTGACAGAGGCTTTGATGTTGATTTCTTGCAAAGTCGCTCCCAGACCCTTTGCCAAGGCGTTGGCGTTTTGGTAGGTGCGGTTGGAGGTGCCAAAACAGGGCATGGTTACTGCAACAATGCCAGAGCGGGAAAGACCCAGACTGTCAAATGCCATGGCGGTGACCAAAAGGGCAAGGGTGCTGTCCAGACCGCCGGAGATGCCAATGGTTACTGTTTTTGCACCAATGTGGGAAAGCCGTTTTTGCAATCCGTGGGATTGAATCTCCAGAAGTTCCCGGCAGGCAGTGTTTCGTTCCTGGGGGTCATCCGGCACAAAGGGGTTTTGCGGAATGGTTCGGGTAAGAACTGTTTCCCAGGGAGTATCATGGAAGAAAATCCGCAGATAGTCGGTGTCCTCGGTGTGACGGAAGGTGCTGAACCGCCGCCGTTTTTGGGTAATCCGTTCCAGGTCAATTTCAGTACAGAGGAGTCCTTCGGTATAGGGTTTGGACTCGGCGAGGAGTTCCCCATCCTCGTAAATCATACTGTGTCCGCTGAAGACCAAATCGGTTGTGGATTCTCCCTTTCCTGCATTGGCATAAAGATAGCCGGCGGCAGCCCGGGAGGATTGGGCAGAAAGAAGGCTTTTGCGAATCTTTCCTTTGCCAACCACCTCGTTGCTGGCAGAAAGGTTCACCAACACGGTGGCACCGCTCTGGGCGAGATGGGCACCGGGGGATGCAGGGGACCATAAGTCCTCGCAGATTTCGGCGGCAATCCGAAATTCTTCCATGGTATCCGAACAGAACAACAGCTTGGGTCCTACCGGGATTTCCTCTCCCAAAAGGGTAACGCTGGTGTTCTTGGTCAGGGAGGTGAAATACCGTGCCTCGAAAAATTCGCTGTGGTTGGGCAGGTGGGTTTTGGTAGCAAACCCGAGAATTTTTCCGCCATGGAGAAATGCTGCT
>JAGALN010000108.1 GCA_017625185.1 Clostridia bacterium | reverse complement strand
GGTGAATGCTAATTTAAGAAAAATAGAATTGTACATTGTACATGATAAATTGTAAATGAAATTATGGGAATCAAGGAATTGAATATATTGGCAAAGATTATTGTCCTGATTGGAAAGAGGTGAGGGTATGTCCTTGGAAACTGTCATTGGCAATGATTCGATAAAAGCATTGCTGACAAAGGCACTGGAATCCGGACGGATTGGGCATGCCTATATCATCGAGGGAAAGCGGGGCAGTGGAAAGATGACCCTTGCAAAGGCCTTTGCTGCCCGGATTTTAAAGACGGAAAATCCCGAAACCCATCCTGACTTTACGGTGGTCACCAATCAGCTTTATGATTCGTCTAAAAGAAAAGAAAATGTTCTGGTGGATACCATCCGGAGTATGAAACGGGATGTCTATATCAAGCCCTACATGGATGGGAAAAAGGTCTATGTAATTCCCCTGGCGGATACTATGCAGGCACCGGCACAGAATAGCTTGCTTAAGGTCTTTGAGGAGCCGCCGACATACTGTACAATCATTTTGCTGGCGGAGAACGCCAATGCCTTTCTGCCCACTATTTTATCCCGGGCACCGGTATTGCGGATGCAACCGCTGGCGGATACCCAGGTGGAGGAGTTTTTGATTCAGGAAAAGAATACCCCGCGGGAGAAGGCAAGGCAACTGGCAGTCCTAAGCGGCGGCGCCATTGGCAGAGCGTTGGAGCTTTTGGAAGACGAGCCAGCCATTGCCCTGCGAGAGGAAACCTTAAGCCTGTTTCTGGCGATGGCAGGCGGGACCTATCGGGATATGTATGACTTTGTGAAGTTCTTAAAGCAGAACAAGACGGATATTTCACTGATTTTGGAAATTTTGCTCGCTTGGTGCCGGGATGTGATGTATCGAAAACTGCAGCTGCAGGAAGTCCCCATCACCAATGGGGATAAGAACCGGGAGTTGATTGAATTTTGTAGCAGGCTCCCCAAGGATGCGGCGTTGCAACTTTCTGAAATTGTTGTGAAGTATCAGCGGATGATAGAACAAAATGTAAACTATTCTGTGGCGGTACTTTGTATGGCGACAGATTTCTGGGAGGAAATCCATGGTAGAAATTATCGGAGTTAAATTCAATAATGCCGGCAAGGCGTATTATTTCGACCCTAAGGGTATCCAGGCAAAGGTGGGGGAGCATGTTCTGGCAGAAACCGCCCACGGTCTGGAAATGGGTAAGGTTGTCATTGCCAACCGGATGGTGGAAGATGGCGAAATCGTAGCCCCCCTAAAACCCATCCAGCGACTTGCCACCGAGGCTGATTTCAAGCAGGTGGAGGAGAACAAGGAGAAAGAAAAGGAAGCCTTCGCCCTGGCAGTGGAAAAGATTGCAGAGCATAAGCTGGATATGAAGCTGGTGGATGCGGAGTATACCTTTGACCGGAGCAAGATTTTATTTTACTTTACTGCAGATGGTCGGGTGGACTTCCGGGAGCTGGTTAAGTCCCTGGCAGGTGTCTTTCGGACCCGGATTGAGCTTCGGCAGATTGGTGTCCGGGACGAGGCGCGGCAGTTGGGTAGCTATGGCATCTGCGGCAGATATCTTTGCTGCAGTGGCTTTTTGAATGACTTCCATCCGGTGTCCATCAAGATGGCAAAAGAGCAGGGGCTTTCCTTAAACCCCACCAAGATATCCGGGGTCTGTGGCAGATTGATGTGTTGTCTACAGTATGAACAGAATGCCTATGAAGATATGCTGGCACGGCTCCCCAAAAAGGGAGAAAAGGTGGCAACTCCTGACGGTGACGGCATTGTTGCCGATGTGGCAACTCTGAAAGGGAACGTTCGGGTTCGTTTCCAAGAGGGAGAGGAGGCAGTCCGATTTGAAAATTATCCGGTGGGTCAGCTCCGTTCTCTTGCCGGAAGAAAGTGGGATAGCATTCCTCCGGAATCGGTAGTAGAAGAGGAAATCGATTCTGAACCGGTTGCGATGGAAGAACAGGGAGAGGCTGTTTCCGAAGTGATGGCGGAGGATGCCGGAGAGAAGAAACCGGAGAACTCAAAACAGGAAAAAAACCAGAATAAAAACAACAATCACAAGCGGCGTAATCGAAACCGGAGAAAACCCTCTGGAGAGAGGAAGTCGGAACAGAAACAGAATTCCAATGTGACGAAACAGAAACAAGAAAAACCGGAGAAGCCTGTTGGGAATGGCGGATACGGCAGTGGATATTAATTAGAAAAACACCCTATCATTCGATGGGGTGTTTTTTAGTGAATCATGAATAATTATTATGAAATCCGTTCTACGGATTTTTTTATTCCACCAATGCGGGCGGATTTGACGGTGTGGACGTGGACGGAGTTGTTGAGGGTGCTCCGCTGGCGGTGGGAGCGTCCGTTTCGGTAGTACCCTCGCCTTCGGTTCCCTCTCCGCCTTCTGTACCGTCCTCTTCCTCCGGTGGAACAAATCCCTCGTGGTTAGAGGTACAAGCCCCGGGGGTGTTCCCTTTGATAAAGTAGAAGCTTTCCGGCTCGGTGGGGCATTCCTCGGTATGCTGCTTGCCGCTCATGGGACAGTAGGAAAGGGAAATTACATTGGAGGGACGTTTTATTTCCCGGTAGGCGGGGTCAATTTCTTTGTGAATGGTGTTCATCACATTTCGGAACACGGGAATGCAGGGGTTGCCGGAAACCGAAATTTCTTTCGGAATATCATAGCCGTACCAGACTGCTGCCGCATAATGAGGGGTATAGCCGACGAACCAACGGTCGTTGTTGTCGGAGGTAGTACCCGTTTTTCCCGCTGTTTGATAGCCGGAGATGCCGGCGCCGCCACCGGTGCCAGAGGTGACAACCTCCTGAAGCATCTTGTGCATCACAAAGGCGGTGGAGGGTTCCATTGCCTGCCAGGATTCCCGGTTAGAGGTAAGAATCACGTTGCCGTCCTTGTCCTTGACCTCGGTATAGGTGTAGGGGGTGTGGTAAACACCGTTGTTGGCAAAGGCAGAAAAGGCTGCTGCCATTTCTACTGCAGTAACGCCATCGGTCAAACCGCCCAGTGCCAACTGGGAAAGACCAATATCGCTATAAATTTTTCCGTCAATCTTTCTGGACTTAACCAAGGTGGTAATCCCCAGCTTTTCTGTCAGGAAATCATAGCTTTCCTGGGCACCCATCTTATTGAGAATCTCAACGGGGATGGTATTCAAGGAAGACCGCAGTGCGCTGCGGACATTGACACTTCCCCGATAGCTGTGGTCATAGTTTCTGGGGACCCAGTCCCCATAGGAGGTTGCCTTGTCCACATAAACCGAAGATGGTGTAATCAGACCCTTTTCAATGGCAGGTGCGTAGACGCCAATGGGTTTGATGGTAGAGCCGGGCTGCCGGGGACTGGTAGCACGGTTCAAAGTTAGACTTCCCGGTTTTTCGCCAATGCCGCCTACAATACCAACCACCGCACCGGTTTGCACGTCGGTGACCGCCATGGCGGATTGGATGCCGTCGTTGGGGAAGTTGCTGGTGTTCACATAGTAGTTTTCCAGGGCTTTTTGGACCTCTGGCTGATAGGTGGTATAAATTTTCAAGCCACCGGAATATAACATTTTATTGGCAAGGCTTTCCGAATAGCCTTTTTCCTTTAAATCCCGCAGAACATCCCGGATGACCTGATCTACAAAATAGGATGTGGTGCCGGGCGGGGTTGTGGTTTCCGCCTGTTTTTTGTCCGGGTCAACAAAGTTTAAGGGTTCTGCTTTTGCGGTTTCGTATTCTTTCTGGGAAATGTAGTTAAGCTCCAGCATCTTTCCAAGGACAATTTCCTGACGCTCCTTGTTCTTGTCAGGGTTGGTAAAGGGATCATAAAGGGAAGGATACTGGGTAATCCCGGCAATAGATGCACACTCTGCCAGAGATAAGTCCTTGACATCCTTGTCGAAATAAAGCTGTGATGCTGTCTGGACACCGTTGATGCCCTGAGATAGATAGATGCAGTTGAGATACAGTTCTAAAATCTCATCCTTTTCCATCTTTTTTTCCAGAGCCGCTGCCCGGGAGATCTCCTGAATCTTTCTGGCAGCCGTCTGCTCGGTGTCACCGGTGACGTTTTTGATCAACTGCTGCGTGATGGTACTGCCTCCCAAAGACGCCGCGCCGCCCTTGCCAATCAGCTTTTTTCCAATCCAGGTCAAGGTTGCCTTGGTGGTTCGCTTCAGGTCATAGCCCTTGTGCTCGTAGAACCGCTCGTCCTCGATGGCGACAAAGGCGTTTTGTAGATGCTTCGGAGTGTCCTCCAGGTCTACCCAGACCCGGTCTTGCTCTGCATTGATGGAGTCAAACTCCCGTTCCTCCCCGGTATCCCTGTCCAGATAGACCAAGGATGTATTCTGGTGCAGAGTCAAGCCTTCCACGTCAATATCACTGCTACCCCAGAGCCCGAAGATCGCACCGGCAAACAGAATTCCAATCAGTAGAATCCCGATGCCAAGGGTAATGCTGAAGATAAGCAGGAATCTTTTTACAGTACTGTTCATGCTGAAATCTCCCCTATCTGAAAATAATCCGTTCTTTCGATATGATATCATAGTATAGTATACCACATTTTTTGGTATAAAAAGCTATTTCCCTGTTAATAATAGGTTAAATTAGTGTTACAGAGATTCCGGAAACACAAGATGTAGGGGGTAATTTTATGGCGAAGAAGCTGTTTAAAAGTCTGACTTTGGGCGTTGTTGTCTTTGCGGCTGCGATTTTGGTAGGGTATCTTGCTTATACCGCAACCTATCAATACCAGACAGAAAAAATCAGGGAGGCAATGACCCCGGAAGATTTTGTGTCTGCAGCCCCCGCATACAGAGAGGCAAATCCCGGGGCAGAGGGGGAGACAGTATGGGTCGATTACTATCTGGCACGGCTTGAAAATGATAACATTGCCATTTATATGGTGTCAGAGGAGGATGTGTCATTTCTCTATACCTTGGATGTGTATACCGGCAATTTCCCGGCAGCAGAGTTGATTCGCTTAAAAGAGGGGATTGTTTTGAAAAATCGTCAGGAGCTTGCCGCCTTTGAAGAGGATTATACCAGCTAATAAAGTTTGGGGAAAGTGAAAAATCCCCTTTACAAAGCAGAACAATTATTGTAAAATAAAAAGCACAGAATAGAAAAGGAGGAGTACCTATGGAAAAATATGTTTGCACTGTTTGTGGTTATGTTTATGACGAGGCAGCGGGAGATCCTGATAACGGGGTTGCTGCAGGTACCAAGTGGGCGGATGTCCCCGAGGATTATGTTTGCCCCCTTTGCGGCGTAGGCAAGGACCAGTTCGAACAAGAATAGAAAACCCGGTCATCGGCAGAAAATTTTGCCGATGACCGGACTCTCTTTTTTCTCCAAAAACTAGAAAAATCACAAGATGTTGTGTTTGTAACAGAAATTTAACACAATATCTATTGACAAAGCAGGTGCGGTTTGGTATACTATTATTCAATAGGACAAAGTCAGAATTAGAGAGGAGGAAATGAAAATGACAGTAAACATTGTAGGAGGAACCATGAATCCGAGAGAGGTTTCTTATTATGCACAGCAGATTCGGAAGAATAATCCGGGCATGGAGGTAGAAGCCATGACCCTTACCATAGGTGAGGACGATTTTGTGGATGTAGATTATCAGTTAACGCCCATTCCTTTTGAGCGGATTCGCCGGATTACAGGGTACTTAGTTGGTACCGTAGATCGATTCAATAACGCAAAGCGTGCTGAGGAACGGGACCGGGTAAAGCACATGAGGTGCTGTAATTAGTTCAATAGAAAAAAGGCTGTGGTGTAGGCAGAATACTCTTAAGGGCAGTCAAAGGGCAGAAACACAAGTGTTTCTGCCCTTTTCGTATACAATAATTTTAGCCTTGCCCCGCTGCGCTCGCTCACCCGAGCGCCACTCCGCCCCCTTCGGGGCCATCAGCAAAAGGGGCTGCCGCCCCTTTTGAAACCCCGTGTTTTGGGCAAAATCTTGCTTTCACATTGCAGGGGTACTGATTGCCGGTGGCAATCGTCCAGCACTGACCGAGGCGAGAGCCGAGAGGTGCGTCCTCGACGTCCCGCAAAGAATGTTCTTTAGAGTACACCCCTTATGCCATAACCTTATTTTATTTTGAAGAGTGGTTTTGTCGGTATTGGGTAGGTGTTTGATTCAGCATCTTTTTGAAGGTTTTCATAAAATGAATTTCATCCTGAAAACCAACCGAATAGGCAACTTCTTTAAGACTAATCGACGTTGTTTCCAGTAATTTGCAAGCATTATAGATTCGAATTTGAATCAGATATTTTTTTGCGGAACAATGATGGGTATCCTGAAAGAGTTTACAAAGATAGGAATGACTGATACCGAAATAACGACATAGTTCCGGAATGGAAAGACCGGGGTTGTGATAGTGGCATTGCATATAATTGATGATAGCATCAATGACATTTGGCGTTTGGTTTTCCCGAATACGAAGATTGGAATCCAGAATCCGGAAAAAGACAGAGAATACATCATAGTAGCCTACCGAGGCGTGCTTTTGATAATGATTCAGGAGCCGCTGAAGGAGTAAGGTAATATTGGAAAAATCTCTGCATTTGATGAAATGGTTCTGAGCGTCAAATCCCATTTTTTGCGCATACAAGGATGCGTTTTTCCCTTGAAATTCAAACCATACATATTCCCAGAGATTGTCATCATCCGGATAATAGCAAAGGCGGGTGTTGGGCGGAATAAAAAACATATCTCCCTCCTTGGGGTTATATTTTTTGTCACCCACAAAAAGAGTGCCGCTACCCTTTAGAATGATGTGAAGGGTATAAAATGATTGAGTTCGAAAATGCCGGATGGGTTTGATATAGATAAAATTGTTATAGCCAAGACAACGAATGGTCAGGTCTTCCTCTGCAAAATCGAAGAAAGATATGCAGATACTATCCAAATCAGAAGCATACATAACATTCACCTCAAGGATAGTATAGAGGAAGATAGATAAAAAGTCAATGAGGAAATGATAAAAAAACACAGTAAAACTAGAATTAAACACATTTACTTTCGGTAAAAGATGTAGTATTTTTATAGAAAAAGACAGGAGGAGAAAAGATGAAAGAAATCAATGTAGGAATTATTGGTCTCGGTGGCAGAGGATATGGCAACCTGAAAACCATTATGGACTGCGGGAGTATTAATATTGTTGCCATCTGCGATGTTTATGAGGACAGAATTGAAAGAGCGGCAAAGGAAATGGAAGAAAGAGGCTGGAAAGAGCCCAAAAAGACCGTTGATTATCGAGAGATTCTGAATGACAAAGAAGTAAACACCGTTTTTGTGTTTAGCTCCTGGGAAACCCATGTTAGAATTGCTATTGAAGCGATGAGAGCTGGAAAAGCTGTCGGCATGGAGGTAGGAGGCGCCTACCATTTGGAGGAGTGCTTTGAGCTGGTAGAGGCTTGGGAAGAAACCAAGGTGCCTCTCATGATGCTGGAGAACTGTTGCTTCGGCAAAAAGGAGCTTTTGGGTCTTAATTTGGCACGGGCAGGACTTCTTGGAGAAATTGTATACTGTCATGGTGCGTATGCACATGACCTTCGGGAAGAAGTCGCAAAAGGAAAGGAAAACCGTCATTACCGGCTGGAAAACTACAAGCACAGAAATTGTGAGAATTATCCAACCCATGAGCTTGGTCCCATTGCCAAGGTTGTAGACATCAACCGAGGCAATAAAATGAACCGGCTGGTTTCGGTGGCAACCAAGGCAGCAGGATTGAAAAAGTATATTGATGACAGAAAAGATACCATTGAAAATAAGGAACTGATTGGTTATGATTTCAAACAAGCCGACATTGTAGAAACAATCATTACCTGCGAAAACGGCGAGGTTATCTCCATTCGGCTTGACACCACACTGCCTCGTTCCTATAATCGGGAGTTTACCTTGCGAGGAACAGCTGGTATGTACGAGGAGGCTACCAATTCGGTATTTTTGGACGGGGACGAAGAGTTCTTTGAAACCGAGAAATATGCTGCAATCGCCATGAATAATGCGGAGCGGTTCTATCATCAGTACATTCCTCCCTATTGGAGTAAACGAAGAAACAACAATAATAGCATCTCCGGACATGGCGGTCTGGATGCGTATACATTTTCTGTCTTTTTCCATTGCTTGAAAAATGATTTGCCCATGCCCATTGATGTGTATGATGCGGCATCCTGGATGGCGATTACGCCCTTGAGCGAACAGTCTATCAAAACCGGCGAGGCGGTAGAGATTCCGGACTTTACTAAGGGCAACTGGAAGAACCGAGACAGATATGATGTGACCGAGATTGATATATTCTAATTGAAAACGCAAAAAACTGTGACAGATGTCACAGTTTTTTTGCGTTTATCCATGCTTTTGACAAATGCCATGGTACATACAATATGCACAGGCGTCGTGCTTGTAGCTTCGGTAGGGATTGGCGCCGATGATGCCTCCTGCAATGTCTTTGGCGGATTCCTGAATTTTTTGATTGGCAGCGGCAATCCGCTCGGACAGGTCCTTTCGAGTCACAAAGGTTGCCCTTTCTTTGGGGATAAAGGTATCTTCCCCATCGGCTGCATAGGCAGCCTGGATATCCGGATCTTCCACAATCCACCCCTTGGGCTTCATCTTCTTGTCCACAGCCAGCTCCAGGTCCCCCCGAACATCTGACTCGGGGATGATGGGGTCATTCATCTGGAGATAGAACATAGCGGCAGGGGTTGCGTCCTTCATGCTATGACAAAGGGCGTTGGCATAGAGAAGGGGTTGCAAGGTGATACCGTCTTTGGCAAGGGTGATATCCAAGTCTTTGGCAGAGGACTTGTAGTCCACAATACTGACCAGAGTTTTATCTCCCATAACGGCGGTATCGGCACGGTCAATAATGCCGCGGATTTTGGCAAGCTCGGTACCGTCGGGATCCTTCACCGAAAGAGCGGGTATGGGACCCTTGGTGCCAATGGTAATCTCGAAGCCATAGGGACGAAAGCGGCTGGAACGGTAGAACTTGACTACCTCCCAGGCGGTCCGTGCCGCAATGTCCTTCATTCGCAGAACAATGTACTGGTAGTAAGAGGACGCCTCGTAGAGAAGACTGCTGTTTTCCTTGGCCTCTGCCTCTATTGCAGCACCAATGCTACGGAAACAATCCTCTTTTTGAATATCAGCAAAGTCGGTGCCGGCTGCCTTCAAATCGGTAAAGTAGCGGTAAAGAGCGGCATGCTGGATACTTCCCATACTTCGGGGTTCGATGCCGGCAAGGTCCCGTTCCCGGACCAAAAGACCGTAGGTCAGGAAGTACCGGAAGGCACAGGAATTGTAGGTTTCCAGCTGGGAAGCACTCAATTTCAGGGGCGCTCCGTAAAGTGCCGTTGCCATCTCCTTGGAAATGGCAGTAGGAGGTAATGCCGTCATGGCTTTTTCCAGCTTTGCAAGGTTATCTTTGTGCTTGGGACTCTGCCGGAACCATCCATAAAGCTCCTGGAGGGGGGGAGAAAGCCTGCTGGCATCTCCGCTGCAGTCTGCCAGTGCCGTTGCCAGTAGAGAAAAGGCACCGACGGTTCCTTCTGCACCGGCAAGGGGATCGTCGGTGGTGTCCGGGTTGATGGTGTTTACCTGGGGCAGAAGCTCCTTGGTCCGTTTCACAATTCCGGATGCCTGATAACTACCGCCGTCATTGTCAAAGAGGGGACGGAGGAGAAAGAGCTTTTCAGTGGACGCCGTGAGAACGGCATAGATCAAAAGCTGTTCTTCCCGTTGTTTGCTTTCAAGACCGGGTGCCAGTTCCAGACCAAGTTCTTTTAAGAGATGGCGTTCGTTGTCCGAGAGGAATCCCTCGGTGCTATAACCTTTCGGGAAAACACCCTCGGTCAAATCCAGGACCAGGACCACCTTGGCACCGCTGCTGCGGAACCGGTCAATCTGGCTAACAATAACACAGTCAAGAGTCTGAGGTGTCCGGCCGATTTCGGTGCCCAGGCAGGTTTCTTCAAAGAGCTCGGCAAACCGTTGATAGGTCATAGGGGTATCCTCCATCATGGCAGATAGCTGCGCCAGGATAGAGAGGGTGGCATTCCAGCTTTGCTGATAGCTTTCGGAAAGGGCGGTATCGCCATTGTCCAGAGCTTCCTGAGCAAGGTCGGTGACCCGCTGGGAAAGACCGCTTTCTTTGAGCCAGTTCAAAAGTGCAGCGGCAATTTCTCCGCCGGTCTTCCTGCCGGAGATGGACTTCTGCAGAGCCTCTACCCCGGATAGGAGCACTGTTTTTGTGGCATTGATTTCCTCTAGGTCATACTCTCCGGAGGAGGGAAGGTAATCCCAGACGGGAGCCTGCCACATGGCGTGGGTAGGTGCCGTTGCCAGAATGTAGTTTTCCAATCGGTCAACCTCTCCCCGGGACAGGGGGAGGATTTCACTCCGGGCGATGGTCATCATTCGTTCATAGGAATGACCATATGCCAGAATGTCCAGCGTGCCAAAGAGCAAACGCAAAAGCGGCTTGGAGGAAAGACGTTCTTTGGTATCTAAAAAGACGGGGATGCTCCGGGTCTTGAAGATTGACGGGAGAATCCGGCTATAGCTGTCCGTATTTCGTGCAAGAATCAAGAAGTCCCGGAACCGATAACTCTCGGTACGGCAGAGCCGCAGAATCAGGTCTGCCGCCGTTTCCACTTCCCGATACCGGTTTTGTGCCTCGTATAGAAAGACCGAGTTGGTTGTTTCGTCCAAGGGCTTAGCACGGAAATTAAAGTAATTCTGCTGAAGATAGGTAAGAGCGTTGGTGGGTTCTGCCGGTGTCAGAACAATGGGAGCATTTTCCTCAATGCCCAGTTCCATTGCCGATTCCCGGAGCTTCCGGAGGGTCCCCTCCACCGGGGAAAAGATGCCGCCGTAGTTGCCTTGGTCGCTGGTGTCCAGCAGAACCGAAAGATCCATCTTCTGCATCAACTCCCCTAAAACCTGGTGCTCCACTGGGGTAAAGGAGCGAAAATGCCGGACAAAAAGTTTGCCTTGTAAAAAGCTGCAATTCCTGATGCGGGGACAAATTAGAGTTAGGTTATCCTCGGCGTCAGCATGATGCGCATTGATGAGATTATTGTAAGTTTCAAACAGAATGGATAGTTCGTCAAGTTTCCGGGAAAGCTCGGGATTTTTGGTGTTTTCCGCTGCAAACTGTAACGTTTGCGGGGAAACGCCATACCGCTTACATTCGGACAGGGTATCTGCCAGCACTTTGGAGAATCCTTTTTGTCGAAGATTCTGTTTTAAGAAGGTCAGTTTATCCTTTAAAAGATCCAGAGCACGGGTTGCAAGGATGTGCTTGCCGGCACCATCGATGTATTGCATTCGCAATGGACCCAGCTCATGGAGAACCAGGTTACAAAGCCGGGCAAAGCTCAAGACCTTAATCTGTTTCTGGGCGGGCAGCCCAAACCGGGAAATGATTTCCTTTTCGGTAAACAGGGAGAACTGCTCAGGAACCAGAATCCAGGAAGTTTCTCCTGTATCCAGACGGTTCTTCAGTTCTTGGTAGAGATGTTGGGTTTTGCCGCTGTGGGCAGGACCCAGAATCAGCTGCAGCATGGGTTCACCTTCTTTCAATTTCGCATTTTGTAAAGCTGTAGGAATCGGCGTCATCCGCCCGTTACGGAAGGCAATAAGCCTTCCCTACAAATCGAATCATATTATCTATCCCAATGGCAACGGGCAATTCGTGAATCGCCCTACAATGTCACAATACTCAAAATTTCGTCCAATCCGGATAATATCATATCCGCCCCGGCATCCAGCAAGGATGCCTTCGGGAAGGAGGTGGTCACGGCAGCACAAAACATTCCTGCTGCT
>JAGALN010000107.1 GCA_017625185.1 Clostridia bacterium | reverse complement strand
AATTTCTGGCTTTGTTTTCCCCATCCTTAAGAGTTCTTCAAAGGTATAACCGCTATAACAAACCAGATTCAATCCCCGGCCTTTGATTCGCTTTCCCAGTTCCGCTAAAGCTTCTGCCTGACAGAAAGGCTCTCCTCCGGAAAAGGTAACACCGCTTAGAAGAGGATTTTTGTCAATTTCCGTTAAAATAGACGCGAAGTCTTGCTCCTTTCCGCCCTCAAAGTCATGGGTCTGGGGATTATGACAACCGGGACAATGATGAGGACAGCCCTGAACAAAAATCACATAGCGGATGCCGGGTCCATCTACGATGGACTCCGGCTCAATTCCTGATATTCTAAAACGATCCATTAAAAACCAATCTCCTTTGCCAACTGTTTCAGGGTATCGGCAGATTCCCGAAGCTTTTGACATTCCTCTTCCGAGAAGCTGATTTCCAGAATTCGCTCTGCACCGTCACTGCCCACAATGGTAGGAGCACTCAAACAGATATCAGAAATACCATACTCACCCTCAAACAAGCTGGAAACCGTTAAAATTGAGTTCTCGTTGCCGATAATGCTCTCGACGATTCGACGAACCGCCAAAGCAATTGCGTAATAGGTAGACCCTTTTTTTTCGATGATATCATAAGCAGCAGTTCTCGTCTTATCATAAAAGAACTGCTTGTCCACTTTACAATCATCACATCCGCCTGTTTTTTTGCAGTAACTATCCACACCCATGCCGGCTACATTAGTAACACTCCATGCCGCAACCTCGGAATCTCCGTGCTCGCCCATAATATAAGTATGAACATTTCGCACATCAACATTGGTATGCTCACCCAAGAGATACTTGAGCCGAGCCGTATCCAGTACAGTTCCGGAGCCAATGACATGGCGTTTGGAGAACCCGGATATTTTGTAGGTAATATAAGTCAGGATATCCACCGGGTTCGTTACTACCATTAAAATTGTGTCATCATGGCAGTACCGCAGAACATTCTCTACAATGTTCCGGAAAATATCAGCATTCCGTTTCAGCAAGTCAATCCGGGTTTCCCCTGGCTTTTGACCGACACCTGCGGTGATAATAACCATATCGCTTCCTTTGATATCAGAATAATCCCCGGCAATCACCTTAACCGGATTCACAAAGCACATCCCGTGGTTCATATCGAGGGCATCTCCCTCTGCCTTATCACGGTTCACATCAATCAAAACAATTTCCGAAACCAAACCGCTGAGCATCAGGGTATAGGCGGTGGTAGCACCTACATTTCCGGCGCCAATGACAGTAATTTTTCCTTTAAACATCTTCTTCACCTCTCTGCTACTTTTTCCAAAATTGTAGAAAAAGATACCGCTCTTTTAGTTATTTAGGTAAAATGCCTTATAACCCTTGTAGGTCATATAGATATCCAGCTTGCCCGCAACCTCAAAAGGAGAGTGCATAGACAAGAGCGGTACACCAACATCAATGACATCCATATCCAAATTAGCAACAAATTGGGCAATGGTACCGCCGCCACCGGCGTCCACCTTACCTAACTCACCCATCTGCCATTCTACCTGGTTTTCATTGAAGATTCTCCGAATCTTAGCAACCAGTTCCGCACTGGCATCACTGGCACCACCCTTACCCCGGGAACCGGTGTATTTAGTCATCAGCACACCGCCGTTGACAATGGCGGTGTTCCGCTTTTCTACCACATCGGCATAGATGGGGTCAAGTGCCGCTCCCACATCAGCAGACAAACAAGTAGAATGAGACAGGCAATCCCGCAAAATCAGGTCAGAGTAGTTATCACAAGTCTTGGCACAAAGCTTTGCCAGAATATTTTCGAAGAAACGGGACTGCATCCCGGTTGCACCCATACTGCCTACCTCTTCTTTGTCTACCAACAGGCAAACCGCCGTCTTTTGTGGGTTTTTGGCATCCAGGATTGCCCGCAATGCGGTATAAGCACAAACTCTGTCATCCTGACCATAACCGGCAATCATACTCCGGTCCAACCCCAAATCCCGTGCACCAAACGCCGGAACTACTTCGATTTCACTGCTTAACAAATCTTCCTCGCAGATGTCATATTTCTCATTTAAAATCTGCAAGATTGCCGCTTTAACCCCCTCTTTAACATCAGGGTCATCACATGCAATATTTCCCAATAGCACGTTCAAGTTTTCGCCGGGAATTGCTTCAAACATCTTCTTGTGCATCTGGGCATCTGCCAGATGAATCAGCAAATCAGACACGCAAAACACCGGGTCATTCTCATCCTCGCCAATGACAATTTTAATCTGGGTTCCGTCCTGCAAAGCGGCAACACCGTGAATTGCCAGAGGAATGGCTGTCCACTGGTATTTCTTAATCCCGCCGTAGTAATGGGTTTTAAAATAGGCAAAGCCCTGATCCTCATACAAGGGATTGGGTTTTAAGTCAAGGCGGGGAGAATCGATATGGGCACCAATTAAACTAATTCCATTTTCCATGGGCTCCTGACCGATGACCGCTGCCATAACACCTTTGCCACGGTTGACCGCATAGACCTTATCTCCGGGTTTTAAGGTTTTCTTTTCATCCAGAAAAACAAATCCATTCTCCTCTAAAACACGGCAGGTATCCTCACAAAACTCCCGTTCGGTTTTCGCTTTGGAGATAAACTTTCTGTAGTCCTCGCAAAACTCAAACACTTTTGCCCTCTCCTCTTTGGAAATCTCTCCAAAAACACTCTTGTTTTCATAGCACAAATCCTTATTCTTT
>JAGALN010000106.1 GCA_017625185.1 Clostridia bacterium | reverse complement strand
GAAGAGGACTGCCATCCCCCTGATAGGTATGGATGAAATGTCCCTCTCCAACTCTTGCATTGGTATAGGTATAGGTATGGCGTAGGCAGGAGGACGGGTCGCCGTCGGCACTCTTTAGGATAGAGAGTGCATAGTTGAAGTCTCCCTTTTCCACCTTGATGATACCCGAAATTCTGGGGGTGTAGTTGGGAGCATCGTCCTCGAATTCCCGGGTGCGAAGTGCCTGTTCAAAGGTCATCTGCTGGTTCATCAAATCATAGATAGTATCGGTCTGGTCGCCGTTGGTTACAATGGTCTTATTCCCCAGAACCCGAACCGGCGCATAGATAATCAGGTGCGGGTCTTCCAGCTTGGAGGGGTCATGCGCCTGAGTACGGATGCCACAGCCATCTTCTACAAAGACACGGTTCCGGCTATTCACGCTCCGTCCCATGATAAAATATGCCGCAACGGCAGACTTGCCGTCCTTGGATTTGCCCAGGATGATACCTCTGCCGGGGTAGCTATTTTGTTTTAATTCTTCATACAGATTGATTTTCATAATCTTTCCTCCTATTTGATTTGTCCACTGCAAACCAGCTCCACCGCCTGGGGCAGAATCTTCCATTCCGCCTCTTCCATCACTCGTTTTTGCAGGATTTCTGCGGTATCGCCGTCCTGAATCGCAACCGCCTTTTGCAGAATGATTCTCCCGCCATCGGTAATTTCATTCACAAAATGAACAGTAGCACCGGTTACCTTGACGCCATAGTCAAGTGCCGCTTGATGCACCTTTAAGCCATAAAACCCGTCGCCGCAGAAAGACGGGATCAGGGATGGGTGGATGTTTATAATCTTATCCTTGTAATTTTCCAGCAGCTCTCCCTCTAAAATCGCAAGAAAGCCTGCCAGAACAATAATGTCCACCTGCTTTTCCTGCATATAGTCGCAGATTGCTTTGTTAAAAGCCAGGCTATCGCCACTGCAGGATTTTTTTGTGATGACTTTATGGTCGATACCAGCTTTTTCAGCACGCTCTAAAGCATACACGCCCTCTTTATTGCTGACCACGGTAACAATCTTACCGCTCTTCAGGATACCGCTATTTTGGGCATCAATCAGGGCCTGCAGGTTAGTGCCTCCGCCGGATACCAAAACGCCGATGTTTAGCATATATCCACTCCCTTTTCGCCAGCTACAATCTCGCCGATGACGGAAGCCTTTTCGCCGGCTGCGGTTAAAATCTCAACCGCCTTGTCTGCCTGGTCTTTGGGTACTGCCAGCATCATGCCGATACCCATGTTATAGGTGTTGAACATATCCCGCTCGGATACGTCGCCTAACCTCTGAATCATATTGAAAATGGGCAGAACCTCAAAACTATTCTTATCAATCTTGGCTCTGGTTCCCTCTTTCAGCATCCGAGGGATGTTCTCAATAAATCCGCCGCCGGTGATATGGGATACCGCTTTTACGTCTACTGCCTCAATGGCAGAAAGCAGAGGCTTTACATAAATCTTGGTGGGGGTCAAAAGCGCCTCGCCAATCATCATTCCCAATTCATCACTATGGGTATGTAACCGTTTCACACATTCTTCAGTGTCGTTGATATTGAAGACCTTTCGCACCAGAGAGTAGCCGTTGGAATGAACACCGGAGGACTGGATACCAACAATCACATTCCCCGCTTCCAGCTTGGAACCGTCAATGATATCATCCTTATCCACAATACCTACCGAGAACCCCGCCAAATCGTATTCCTCTGGGTCATAGAACCCCGGCATCTCTGCAGTCTCGCCGCCAATTAAAGCACAGCCTGCCTGAACGCAGCCGTCTGCTACACCTTTGACGATATCGGCTACCCGTTCAGGGACATTCTTTCCAACTGCAATATAGTCT
>JAGALN010000105.1 GCA_017625185.1 Clostridia bacterium | reverse complement strand
TGAGTCGTACTGGTGGTCCCCTATCAGTGATAATAAGGTAGCTACATTTACTGCAAGCGTTACCAGTGCTGATACATTACAGGTGCTCTGGCAAGGACCTACTACAGCAGAGGAGAAGCTTCGTGCAGCGATAAGAATTTCTTCCACTGGACTTACCTCGGTCCAAGGGGAAGGCGTCAGTGCCGCAACCGGCAATTTTACCCCCGGAGAAGGTTCGTCTGATTATCTCTTGGTAGCAGCTTCTGCCACCGGTTGGTCTCTCTATGGAAAGAATGCAAGCACAGGCGACAGGTATGTACTGGCTATGTATGGTGGTTATGGCACCAACGGTGGAATGCAAACTGGCTTGTATTTTTCCGGTGTTGCCGGCAACAGTTGTGTGAAAGAAGCGACGATTTTGATGCCGGAAAACCAACTGGCAACGCAGTATTTGTTTGAGATGAATACAGGCTTTGACCAGAATATGTCCGGCGTAACCTCTCCGGATGGGGCGGAATATACCGATGAAAACGGTCTTGATTTGACCTGCGGGGGAGCCTGGAAATATCTGCCTGAAAGCGGATGGAGTGCGCTTAGTGACGGTAAGATGGTTGCTTTCCGCGCTAAGATTCCGGAATCCGGCACTTTGAATTTTCAGGTAGCCAACCCGGACACAACATTGAAGCGAAAAGTCTATGTGGATATTTGGCCTGATGGGGTTACGGCATTTGGCAACAGCGGACATGTTGGGTTTAGTGCTGCTGCAACCCCTAAATTTGCATTTACCCCTGGAAACGACTGGAATGATTATCTGGTCAAAGCCAACGAGGATGATACCTATTCGGTATATATTCTTGTAAATGGCGCCTGGAAACTTTATGGCAAAACCGAGGGATACACTGATGCCGGTGCACCCCAGAATGTAGGCGTACAGTTTTCTGCCAGCGGGAGTGGTGCCTACATCAAGAATGTGCGTATATTAAGTAATGCAGCAATCACAGAAGCAGATGCAAAACCGGAAGGAGATACCCAGGCGTATTATAGTGAAGGATTTGCTGAAATGCCTGCTTACGGTAATCTGGAAACCAGCGGAAATCTTACTGTTCAAAATAATGTGATGACCTTGACGGATTCCGCGAGCTTTGCGTTGACATATGGTGCAATTCCGCAGAATGGTTACGCAGAGTTTAAAGTGATGTCCAATTCTGCGGTGACCGAAGTTAAGTTTTATGATGGTAAAAGTTCTTTGAAGTTGGAGCTGGCTGGGGCCTATGACAGAGTTAACGGAGTGAACATCCCTCTTGACGATGGTGGTAACAGCTGGAAAATCTGGCGAGTTGTAAGAAACAACGACGATACTTATAGCGGATTTTGCAGAACGGAAGTAACCGAGGGATGGTATCCGGCGTTTGCGAATGTATCTGGAATTGCGGATTTCACAGGAGAAAAATTTGAAATCACGCAGTATGCCCACGGAAACGGCGGTGTAAGCGGGACCGGAGTTTTTGACTATTTTCGGATTTATGGTCCTGCAACTGACAAAGCAATAGTTTTAACTGACGGTGTCGGCACTAAAGCGATTCCTGATAACGGAAAGATTCAGTATATGGACTCTTTATGTGCAGTGGTTGAGCCCAATGCGCAAACGGATCGGAAGCTGGTTTTTGCCGAGTATGACGAAAACGGAAGGTTGCTTGCTTGTGAAATTGCGGACATTCTTAAAGGAAATGAGCCTGTCAGTGTGATTTACTCTGTGAAAAGTGATATGGAAGAAACCTGGCATGTTAGAGCTTTTCTGTGGGATGGCTTTGTTGGATTGAATCCAATGGCAAAAAATCATACCGTGAAAAGCGGTGCCGTTTCCTGGAATGAGGGAGATGGTTGGATTTTTGTAGGTAATGCTCAGATGAATCAGGGTGTTATCTCGATGGAATCTGCCGATGGCGCTGAGGCATCTGCTGAATTTACCACTGGAATTGGTGCACAATTTGATTTGTCTTGGACTATGTCGATCGATGATTTCGGCGGCGGGGAAACGGTGCAGTTATCCAATGGAAGTGCCATTGCAGCTCTGTCTTTCTCGGAGACCGGTCTTGCCTATTCTACAACCAGTGGACAGAAAACGGTGCCCTATGATATTGGCAATCAGCAACTGACCTACCGTATTGTTGGTAACGGCAACGATTGGGATCTCTATATTGACGGGAATCTAGTCAGCGATATGACTTCTTTGGCAGCGTCATCGGGTGATGCGAAAATTCTTTTCGAAACTGGCAAAACTGGTTCTGCTATGCGGGTATTTAATTTGTCGATAAATTCCTATGATTTGTTGGAGGATCCAACCAAAACACAAGGGTTTGACAATGGAGATATGAGTGGTTGGACGCAAGAGCCGGTTTCACCGTTAGACAATGATGTGACCTATGAGTTCTGGTCCTGCGAAGACGAATCCCTGCAGGTGGCAAATCCGTCTTATAAGGAAGCCATAATATCAAAATCCATTGCAACTGGAAATGACTTCATCTTTGAAAGCCGGATGCGTTTCGAGAACTTCGGTAATTGGTTTGGTATGCGGATGTATTTACCGAATTATTTCTTGGAAATGGAGATGAGAAAGGAATACTTTACCTTAAATACTCCTATTGAAGAGCCTAACACGTCAAGCTTCCAGTCCCCGGGGGCCGTGAGTGACGGGTTATCCATTGATCCGGAAAAATGGTATGTTTTGCGGATAGAATCCTACAACAATTCCAAATATGCACGTGTTTATCTTGATGATGTTCTCATTATGGAAGAAGAACTTCTCCCGACGTCTTCTTCCAACAATCGCATCGAGTTCTTCGCAATTGGATGCCATGCTGATGACTGTATTGTAGATATCGACTGGGTTCGGTACCTGACGCGAGAAACTCAACAGAAGAATCTTCTGCCCTTGTCTAACACCACGGCATCGGCAACCATGAACGCCACACAATCTGGTGGTACCATTTCGGCATCATTGGGCAATTTGACTGGATTTGAAACGGTATCTTCGGTTTCCTATCTGTTGGATGGCAAAGAGGTTGCAACGGGAACTGACAGTTCCTACAGTGCAACCATTAGCGGTGTGACAGCGGAAAATCATACGTTAGAGGCAGTAGGTCGCAATGCTGCCGGCATTGCTGTCGCAAGAGCGTCAAAAGAAATGCCTGCAGTCAATGGGGAAGGTTCGGTGAACTATTCCAATGAGATTAGTTATACTGTAACCGGTGACGGCGTTGCAGAATTTAGCAACGGAAATCATAAATTCAAGATGACCCATAGTGCATCTGGTTTGACCTATCTGACCGATGCTAACGAGGAGGAAACCTACTCGTATGGAACGGGGAAATTCCACATCATTACCGACGGACCCATTGCTGAGGTTTACCGGAATGGTCAGTTTGCGTTCTCGTTCTATATGCCCAGAACTACAGATGTAAGAACCTCTTTTGACGGTTCTATCACTGGGCAATCTGTTTCGGTTCCGACAGAACGGAAGAATTATTTTGTAGCGAGAAATGTTACGCCCCAGGAAGATGTATATGAACTTGCTGATTTTTCCTATGATTATAACTTGGATTTTGTAGCCGGAACAGATGATACGGTTCGACTTTCGGTGAATGACGGATATTATCGTACCGAGGTGTCCATTGAGAACGGAAGTCTGTACGTTTGGGATGGAGAAAAACGGGGTACGGTTCCGGTGAAGACTCTGGCAGATACTGTGACAGAAGAGGCGTACTATCGAGTGGAAACCTCTGGAGGAATGTCCAGACTCTATAAAAACGGAAGATGGATTACAACCTTCCGCGGTGGGAATTCTACCGGGGCACCCTGCTTGTCGATTCAGCTTAGCGCAGGAGCTTTGTCCTATCTGTCTGTCAATGATAACACCGATGTATATATTTACGAGGATGACTTTACCGAAAGCGGCGAGGTTAGTGCTCTTGACTTCTGGAGAACAACAGGGTTGAGTGCATCGTTAGCTAACAACAATCTTGTTCTGGATGCTTCTAGTACGACCAATGCCATTGCGGAATTATATGCGTTAAGCGGAGATTTTGATTTATCTGCAAAGGTTAACGTAGCTCCCATGGGCAACTATGTGTCGGGCGGTTTCTGGTTCCTGCTGAATCATACCACCACGAATACCTATACTAAGGTAGGATATAACCATAGTTGGTTAAGTAAAAAGTATGAAATTGTGGACCGAGTTAATAATTCCAACAAGTCGACTGCTAATGGGTCGGGCTCCTTGCCCATGGGTCAGACCGTTCAGCTTGATCTGAAGGTTCGCCAGACAGAGGAAGGCGAAAAGATTACCTTGTCTGTCAATGGTAACGAGGTAGTTAGCACGACCGGCAATTTCGAGCGTTACGGTAAGATTGGATTCATGCTCTCGAACTGTACCGCAACCATTGAAGAAGTTTCCTATCGGGGTAATGCCAGACCTGTCCCGGGTGTTCAGGATGATGTTCACCAGTTAGACGGTCTGCGCAATTTGCTTGAAACGGACGATGGCGACATCTACATGGTTCGTTACGAAGGAGGCGTTAAAACCTCTGATGGCGGAGAAAGCTGGGAAGCTGTTGAGGCGGCTCCCGGAAATGGTTGGTCTGATAATGCGTATGGCGGATGGAGCTCGCATATCCTTCGGTTAAAGAGCGGAAAATACATTTCTATGATGAACGTCAACACAAGAGTTGGGGTGTATGGCAAGAATGCGGTAGGTTTTAAAACCTATTATTCTAATGATGGTTTCCAGTGGCAAATTTACGGCACACCGCATCATGGACCTTACAACGCATCGGAGATTGGCGTTGGTGCCTCTGTCAATTCGATGAGACAAGGACCTTCCGGAAGAGTCTATTTTGCCTATGGTGACGGAGCTAGTGAAGACGCTGGAGGTGCCGTAGTTTGGTATAGTGATGACGAAGGGCTGAATTGGACACATAGTGTTACCATCAAGAGTGAAGATGTTGGGCATGTACTGTCAGAAAGCGTTGTTATTGAAACCAAGAAGGAAGATGGTAGTTATGATACCAGACTCTATTTCCGGAACGACAAGGGTTACCTTTGTTATTATTCTTCGCCGAATCGGGGAGGAACCTGGGATTTAGAGCATCTTCATAAAACTCCGCTGATTGCAAGTATGGCATGCTTCAATATTGAACCGGATCCCGAGGATTTCAATACGTTATATGTTGGCTGGGAATATGACAATATGAATCTTTTCGGTAGAACACAGTTCCCAAGAACCCGGTGGGGTGTTGCGAAATCTGTTGATGGCGGTAATACTTGGGAGTATTTAGGTACTGTCTTTGAAAACAACCGTGAAACTTATACCAGTTCTACGCTATCTCTGGATGTTTCCAAGGATTATGTTATTCTTAGCTGTGAGACCTTGGATGATGGTGCATGGCGTTATCGGACCGTGATGGTACCCAAGGATACTGCAAAGACAAGTAAGCGGTTTGAACAATTGCATTATCAGTCTTTGGGGCAAGTTAAAAACACCTGTGTGATTCCGGAAGATAGAATGATGCGGACATTAGCCATCAATCCCACATCTGGAAGAGTGTTGCTCCATGGAGGACTGGTTGAGAATGCTGCAGAGGGTGAATATCTCTCCTTGGATATTGCGGAAGCATACCTGGGTGCTGCTGTTTCAGTAGCCGAAGGAGCGATGACCACCATTGACGGCAGACGGTTTGTGAAGCTCTCTGCTCTTGCAGATTCATATGGTCTTGCTATTGTAGATGAGGGTGGTATTAAAATCCTCAACGAGGACGGCGATTGGTCGGAAAGACAGAGAAAGGCGTTCCGTTATACCCTTGATTAGCTTTCCAATGAGCCATAAAATCTAGACAAAAAGTCTTGAGCAATTTGCTCAAGACTTTTTGCTTTGACAGAGGATTGGCTGGAGTTGCTTGTTTTGCAATGCAAGCTCGATTGTTTCCGGCATTTGGGAAAAATCAGCAACCAGTGAGCTTGGCTTTTCGATACAGTCATCCTGACCGAATGGAACGAGATAGAAGTGTTTTTTTGCAAGTAAGGTGCCAATATTTTTGGCGTTTGTGCCAAGTCCATCATTGGTGGAAACGGCAAGAACAACCGGTCTGCCGTTTCGGAGGTGGGATTTGGCAGCAAGGGTAACTGTGCTATCTGCAATTCCGTTTGCCAGTTTTGCAATGGTATTTCCGGTGCATGGGGCAATTACCAACAAATCCAAACGTTTTTTGGGGCCAATAGGTTCTGCGTCTATGATTGTCGTGATGGCGGAATTGCCTGTTATTTCTTCAATCATTTCGATATGTTCTGTTGCGTTTCCGAATCTTGTGTCGGTTTTGGATGCGTTTTCAGAAAAAATTGGAATGATATTATAGCCCATTTGTGCCAGACGCTTAATTTGAGGGATGACTTTGGAAAAGGTACAATACGACCCGGTTAATGCAAATCCTACTGTAATGTTATCAGTCATTTTTTACACCCCCAATTCATCCAGAATATTTTGAATGGTACCTTTGATGATATTTCCTGCTGTATGCGGTGCCACTTTTCCCGGAAGAGATAATGCCCAGATTACTTTTTTCTTGAGTAACTTTGCAGTATCAAAGTCGATTCCTCCCGGATTTGATGCCAAATCAATGATCAATGAGGATTCCGGAATTTCCGAGAGCATACGGAAGTCCAAGACCATAGTTGGAATGGTGTTGAAAATCAAATCGTAGTTTCCAATATGTTCACTGAGCTTTGAAAAAGGAATTTCTTTCAAATTTTGGGCAGAAATCCATGCCAAATCCCGTTGTTTTCTGGCAGCAACGGCGGTTGCTGCACCAAGGTCTTTCAGGCTTTTGGCAAGAAGCTTTCCAATTCTCCCGTACCCCAACACCAAAGAGCGGCTGCCGTGTATGGTAAAGGGAGTTTCCCTCATAGCAATTTCCAAGGCCCCCTCCACGGTTGGAATCGCATTTGCAATCAAAAGCTCCTCACGCTTGCCATAATCAATGAAATGGATGTTATAAAGAGAGGTTAAAGACCTCAATTGTTCGTCGGCACGCCCAGCCAGAAGAATTTGTCTGCTGTCCATCTGCCGTAAAACATCGTTGGTATAGATGGGGGCAGAAGAAAAAGAACTTCTTATTATTTCTCCGCCTGTG
>JAGALN010000104.1 GCA_017625185.1 Clostridia bacterium | reverse complement strand
GTTGGCGGCAGCGCCGATTCCGGCATAGTCATGGCCCTCGTAGAGGACACCCCGTTGGGTATCACTGGTCTTTGGTGCTAATGCAGATAGAAGTGGGTATCCCAGCGGGTTCAGCCGGAGGCGAAGATTCTGCAGAAAGTTAATGTAGTCATACCGTTCCTCGGGAAAGATAAATTCAAAGTCCACATCCACCCCGGCAAAACCTTTCTCCTGTACGGTTGCAAGAATTTCTTCAATCAGACGTTCCTGCTGTGCCGGGTCGTTGAAGATGATGCTTGCCCGCTCGTTGCTGAAGTTTCCTTGCTCCGTCAAGGTGGAGAGATGGAGAAGAGGAAGGGTGGCGTATTCCGAGTTGGTCCGGAGCAGTGCCGCATCATCCAAATCAAGGAGATTTCCGGTGGCACTTAACCCGTAGGTAAAGGGAGTGAAATAGGAGAGGTAGGGGAGCTGCTCTCGCAAAAGGGAATCTTCGATGTAGGGATAGGCATAACTGTTGGTCACAAAGCTCCCCTTTTCCCCCTGGTTCTGGTACCGGATGACCACCTCTGTGTCGGCGGTAACATCGGGACGTCCTCCCAGGAAATAGTTGTTCCGGAAAAGTTGATAAACGGTGGTGCCGTAACGCCTTGCAACGTCATAGAGAGTTTCACCTGTTTCTACAATATGTACCACTTCGGGAATCTGGACCACAATTGCCTGTCCCACCACCAAAGAGTCGGTTGGGGAAAGACCATTGTCCGCTAGTAAGTGGTTGAGATTAACACCGTATTGATTGGCAATGCCGCTTAAGGTATCGCCTGGCTTGACAACATAGATCATCATCTGTATAGAACCTCCCATCGAACAAATCTCACTAATTTTTCTGTTATATACTATTCATATACAAATCTGGAGAGAATATGCAGAATAATGGATAAGGGCGGACAGAGGCGCCAGCCCTACGATTTTATCCACATGGAGGTTATGATGTAGGGGCGATTCAAGAATTGCCCGCTGCGGCAGAAATGAATCCCTGTCTTGCACAGATAAATTGGCGCAAAAAAAGGACCTGAACGAAAGTTCAGGTCCTTAAATGCTCGTTTCCTATTAGTCAGAGGTGTAGGGCATCAGCGCAATCTGTCTTGCTCTCTTGATTGCAACCGTCAGCTGTCTCTGGTGTTTCGCGCAGCAACCACTGATTCTTCTGGGAAGAATCTTAGCACGCTCGGTCACATACCGTCTCAGCTTTGCTACATCCTTGTAATCAATATGATCAACCTTGTCCACGCAGAACGCACAAACTTTTCTCTTTGCACGTCTTACTCTGGGTCTGTCGTTCATTCTTTCTTCAGCCATGTAGGTAGCCTCCTTTTCAATCAAAATTAAAACGGAAGATCGTCGTCGGTATCCAGAAGAGGAGTAAAGACCTCATCTACTGGATTGTCGGGAAATGCGGGAGCTGCCGGTGCAGGGGTTGCACCTGCGGATACACCGCCGCCAAAGCCAGCACCGCCGTCCTGGCTCCGCTTGGTTTCGCCAAAGCTAACCTCGCTTGCCACAACCTCGGTTGCATAATTTTTCTTTCCGTCCTGACCTTCCCAAGTTCTGGTCGCAATACGACCAATGACAATAATCATCTTGCCCTTCTCGAAATAATTGCTGACAAATTCAGCAGTCTTATTCCAAGCGACACAGTTGATAAAGTCGGTCTGCCGACGCTCGCCATAGCCGTTATCAACAGCAATGGAGAAGCTGCAGACAGGTGTTCCTGCGCTGGTGTGACGCAGTTCCGGGTCCCGTGTGAGTCTGCCCATCAAGATTACTTTGTTAATCATAGACTAGTCCTCCTCACGTCTAACTACGATGTCACGGATGATACCGTCGGTAATGCCGTAGACACGTTCCAGTTCAACAGGGAAATCAGGTTTTGATTTAAAGTTAACCAAAACATAATAGCCTTCTGTTAAATCATTGATCGGGTAAGCCAATCTCCGCTTGCCCCATTCCTCAACGGCCTCGATCTCGCCGTGCTTTTCAATCAATGACTTGAACTTCTCAACCAAAGCGGTAATTTCCTCTTCGGTCTTGGTTGCATCAACCACGAATATGGTTTCGTACTTGTTGATTGCTTCTGCCATGATTTAGTCACCTCCTTCTGGACTTTGACCCTTGCGATTCCGCAAGAGTAAGGATTTTGTTCAATAACTCGAATATTATAGTATAAATTTTTCAAATTGTCAAGCATAATTCCGGAATTTTTTTCATAGCCATAAAGAGAGGCAAAAGACAAGCTATCGAGAGGGAGTGTATTTCATGAAACGATTTTTATTTGGGCTGTTGGTGCTGTGTGTGTTGATGTTTTTACTGCCCCTTGCGGCGATTCCTCTGTCGAATCTCCGGGAGGAGGAAACTCTGCCGGCGGCGGTTGCAAGCACAAAAGAAGGGGACGCCATTACCACCGGAACTTTTGGAGAGAGCTATCCGGTTACTCTTTATCTGCCATCTACCGGGCAGGTGTT
>JAGALN010000103.1 GCA_017625185.1 Clostridia bacterium | reverse complement strand
CTTCTTCTTCCTAATGTTTCCCAAAAAATTCTATAAAAATTACTAAAACAGATTTTTTCAATTATTTCGTCTTGAAATCCGGCATCTTTCATTGCTCTCTTAATCTCCCGCATATCCTGAACGCCTGCAATGCCCTTGGGCAAACTCGAAATTCCATCAAAATCAGAGCCGAATCCTATGCAATCTTCTCCGCCAAGGGACAGAATGTACTCCATATGCTGAATGATGTCAGAAACATCACATTCCCTTTCATGAACCAGGAATTCTGGAAAAAAATTAATACCGATACATCCTTTTCGCCGAATCAGAAATTCAATCTGTTCATTATCGAGATTTCTTGGATGATTACAAAGAGCTTTTACATTGGAATGAGAGGCGATAAATGGATACTTGGTATGTTTTGCGACATCCCAAAACCCGGTAGGAGACAGATGCGATACATCAATGACAATTCCCAATTCTTCCATTGCAATCACAGCCTGTCTTCCAAACTCCGTCAATCCGCCGCCAGAATCCTCCAAAACCCCTTCTCCCAACTCATTGGCATAATTCCAGGTTAGGGTAATTAATCGAACACCCATTTGGTAGTAACGATTCAGCATTTCCAAAGAACCAGTTAGGGCTTCACCGCCTTCAATGGCAAGAATCGCACCTATTTTTCCCGAATCTGCTGTAGCCTTTAAGTCCTCCCAGGTTGTAACGAGATTGTATTTCAGTTCTTTTCGAAGACTTTCCAACAAAGACATACAGTGCTTTTGTGGTGTAGTACGGATATTTTTTTTGTCAATAAAAGCGGCAAAAACCTGAAGATATCCATCGTACTCTTCCAAACGATTCAGGTCCAGATGCAAAAAATTCTTCTTGAGATTTTGTCCTTTCTCTAAAACCTCCGAAATGGTATCGCAGTGTGCATCAAAGAAACGTTGTTTCACGAAACCTCTCCTCATAACAAAATATTAGGAATATGGTTGATACTCTCCAGTTGCGGAACTCCATCTACAATGACCGCCAAAACCTCTACGGCATCAAAACGAATCTCTTTTTCGTACGGATTACGCAACAGATATTCCTCCGCAGCACGTTTCATGTGTAACAATTTCTTTTGAGTAATCGCCTCTGCAGGATAACCGTAGTTCAAATTGCGTCTTGTTTTTACCTCAACAAAAACCAAGCAGTTGTCGGACTCTACAATCAAATCAAGCTCCCCACTGGAAACACTATAATTTTTGCAAAGAATCCGATATCCATGATCCCGATAGAAACTTTCCGCAACTTTTTCTCCAAAATCCCCTAAATCCTTCTTATATCTGCTCATGCTTTTCCCAACACCTTTGCGGTAATAAAACTCCTACGATGCAGGGGAGTCAACCCGTATTTTCGTATGGCATCCATATGTACCGCTGTGCCGTATCCTTTGTGCTTTTCAAAGAAATACTCCGGATACTCCTTTCCCATTTCCACCATGTATCGATCCCGAGTTACTTTTGCCATAATCGATGCTGCGGCAATGGATAAGGATTTCGCATCCCCTTTGACAATATATGCAGAAGGTACTGGAAAGGGAATCTTGTCATTTCCGTCCACCAATAGAAAATCCGCCTTTTGAGAAAGATTGCATACGGCCATCTCCATGGCAAGATGGGTTGCCTGACGAATATTGATACTATCAATGGTTTCTGCATCTACAAAGGCAGTTGTCCAAGCTAAAGCCTTTTCTGCAATCACATCATACAAAAACTCTCGTTTCTTTTCAGTTAGTTTCTTGGAATCATCGACTCCTTCAAGCTCCATCCCAACAGGCAAAATTACTGCTGCAGCACAAACAGGTCCCGCCAAAGGACCTCTGCCAACCTCATCAACACCTGCTATCATGGTATATCCCTCTTGCAAAAAATTGTTTTCAATCTCCAATAAACTCATGATAAACCCCACCTTCTTACAAAAAAACCGACAAAAAGTCGGTTTTTATCATTCAATTTCTTCCTTGGGAATTTCCAAGGTAATATTCCCGATTTTTCCGCTACGAAAATCATCTAAAAGCAGATTGGCAGCACGCAAGGTATCAATGTTTCCACCAGAGACAACACAACCTCGCTTTCGCCCAATACTCTCAAGCACCGTAAAGGCTTCGCCCTTTACATCGTCTACTGTTAATTTATACCGGTTTAAAAGAGCGCCCGGATTCTCTAAAACCATGTAGGAAAGCAGTAGACAAGCAAGTTCCTCCACGTCAATAATTTCATCCTTGATTCCACCTGTAAAGGCAATTCGCTTTGCAACCTCGGGGTCCTCAAATTTCGGCCACAAAATACCAGGAGTGTCCAGCAATTCATACTTTCCTGCAATTCGAATCCATTGCTTTGTCTGGGTAATGCCGGGACGATCTCCGGTTTTTGCGGCATTTCGTCCGGATAGTCGATTGATGAAAGAGGACTTCCCCACATTAGGAATCCCGACTACCATCAAGCGAATGCTATGCCGCTGAATCCCTTTGGCACGATCCCGTTCCAGCTTTTCTTTCATAACACGGTCAATGGCAGGAGCAAAGGCAGAAAAACCTTTGCCACTTTGACTGTCCAGCGGGATGGCTACAAGTCCTTTTTTCTGGAACCAGGCAATCCATTCCCTCGTCGTCTTTTCATCAGCCAAATCTGCTTTATTTAAAACAAGAATTCTTGGTTTTTTATCAACAATTCTGTCAATTTCCGGATTCCGGGAAGACAAGGGCAGTCGAGCATCCAAAAGTTCAATCACAACATCTACCAGCTTTAAATTTTCGGAAATCATACGTCTTGTTTTGGACATATGCCCCGGAAACCATTGCAAATTCATACTTCTTTCTCCTATCTATTCTCCAATCAATATAGCATCCCGATGAACAGAACCAAAATCATTGACCGGCCAG
>JAGALN010000102.1 GCA_017625185.1 Clostridia bacterium | reverse complement strand
GCGAACATGGTTTTGGCTCCGCATTTTTTCACATCAGCGATGTATTCCACCACCGCCCAGGCAATGCCAAGACCGTCAAAGGTACTGGTACCCCGACCGATTTCGTCTAAGATAACCAGACTCTTTTGGGTGGCGTTGTCCAGGATATATGCCACCTCATTCATCTCTACCATAAAGGTACTCTGTCCCGAGGACAGGTCATCGGAGGCACCGACTCGGGTGAAAATCTTATCTACAATCCCAATTTCTGCCGAATCTGCCGGGACAAAACTGCCGATTTGTGCCATCAGGACAATCAATGCCGTCTGCCGCATATAGGTGGACTTACCCGCCATATTGGGGCCGGTGATAATAGAAATCTGGTTTTCCCGGCTATCCAGAAGGGTATCATTCGGAATGAACCGCACATCTCTGGAAAGTGCCTCTACCACCGGATGTCTGCCGTTCTTGATATTGATTTTCTCGTTCTCCCGAACAACGGGCATCACATAATTGTTCTTTTCCGCCACTGATGCAAAGGAGCACAATACATCAATCACCGAAACTGCCGCTGCAGTTCTCTGAACCCGGCTCAATGCCTGTGCGACTCTGTCCCGTATCTGACAGAAAAGCTCATACTCCATATCCACCATTTTGGCGCTGGCGTCCAGAACAGCTTCTTCCACCTCTTTGAGTTCCGGCGTAATATACCGCTCCCCGTTTGCCAGCGTTTGCTTCCGGATAAAGTAATCCGGCACCTGATCGGTATACTGCTTGGTGGTTTCCACATAATAGCCAAACACCTTGTTGTAGCCAAGCTTTAGCAGTTTGATACCTGTCTTTTCTTTCTCCTTTTCCACCAGCTCGTTCAGAATTTTCTGCCCATTGTTGGTCAAATCCCGAACCCTATCCAGCTCCTCGTTGGCACCGTCTAAAATCAAGCCGCCGCCCCGGAGGCTTGCCGGTGCATCCTCCTTGATGGTGGAATCAATCAATTCATAAATATCCTCTAAAGGATCAATCTCGTCCCGAAGGTGGCGGAGAAGCTTTGCCTGCACCTCTTCTAAACACCGCAGAACATCCGGAAGTTGTTTTAAGGAAAGCTTCAAAGCGGTCAGCTCTCCGCAACCGGCGTTTTTATAGACAATCCGGTTAATAAGACGTTCCATATCCGCAATCTGCCGGAGCGCCTCGCTCATTTCTGCCCGGAGCATAGGGTCTTTGAGAAGCTCCTCCACCGCACTGTGGCGGTTGGAGATGGCACCGCAGTTCAGTAAGGGTGCCGTCAGCCATTTCCGGAGCCGACGTGCCCCCATAGCGGTATGGGTTTTGTCCAGAATATGTAACAAGCTGCCACGGTAGTTCCGGTCACGGAGGGTTTCTATAATCTCCAGATTCCGCAGGGTATACAGGTCAAGCTGCATCCGCTGGTCGTCCTTATCCGTTTCGATGCTCTTTAAATTCTTCAGTTCGGTTTTCTGGGTTTCCTCCAGATAGAGAAGCAATGCACCAATAGCAGAAACACAGTTGGGACGGCTCTCTAGCTGACAATCTGTCAAAGAGCCAAACTGGGAAATCACCTTTTTTTCAGCTTCTGCCGGTTCAAACGCCCAATCGTAATAGTTCCGCACCAGACCATGGGTACGTCCCTTAATGTCATTTAAGAGATTATCATTTTCATATCCCCGCAGATTTAAAATCACTTCAGCCGGGGTGTACTTGGCAAGCTCATTAAACAGGGGCAGGAAAAAGTCCTCCTGGGGAATCTCCCGGGCGGTACATTCTCCGGTGGTGATGTCCACAAAAGCAATGCCGGCACCCTGCTCTGCCACATAGATGGAACAGAGATAGTTATTTCGGCTGGCATCTAAGGCAGTGCTATCCATGATGGTTCCGGGAGTGATGACACGGATAACCTCCCGCTTGACGATATCCTTTGCAGTGGCAGGATCCTCTGCCTGCTCGCAGATTGCAGCAGAATAACCGTTTGCTACCAGTCTTGCTACATAGCCGTCCACCGCATGAAAAGGAACACCGCACATGGGTGCCCGCTCCTCTAAGCCGCAGTTGCGACCCGTTAAGGTAATATCCAGAACCTTTGACGCAATGAGCGCATCATCAAAGAACATTTCATAAAAGTCACCCAACCGGTATAGTAAAATACTATCCGGGTACTGCTCTTTTACCTTGAAATATTGTTTCATCATGGGCGTCAGTTCATTGAAATCTATCTTCTGCGTCATGCTTTTCCCCCGTTTCTGGTTTGCTATCTTGAATAGGAAGAAAACCGCAGACCGACCCGGTCAACGGTTTTGTTCTTCAAACTTCCTCTTTTGTTTAGTGGCAACCGCTACAGCTGGAGCAAGAGCCGCTGCATCCGCCGTTTCCGCCGGAAATGGCGGTCTTGATAATCTGGTCCATAATATTGAGGGTTCTCTCAAATGCCTGATTGGCTTCGATGTACTCCCGTACGGTTGGGTTCTCCGCCATCTTGTTAAATTCTGCCTGAAGAACCTCATTGATTTCCTTTGCCTCGTCAGCGGTGGGTTGTCTGTCCTTAAATGCCTCCATTTTCTCGGTACGGATATCATTATAAGCGTTGATTAAATCAACCGCTGCGGCATCGGCGGTCAAGGCACGGTTTGCCTCATCTGCCCGCTTTTTTACATCACTATGGGCAATCAAATCCCCCAGTTCTTTTGCTTTTTCAAAAATCTGTTCACTCATGATTTTCCTCCTGGATTATCTCGCCAAACAAAGACCAAGTCTGGCTTTTGGTTATCTTCACGGTTTGCAGGGTACCGACTTGTTCCGGCAGCCCTGCAAAATTCACCCATGCTACTTTTGGATGGTCTTTGAGGAACTCTGCAACTGCCTGACCATTTTCACTATGCCGCTTCATACGCACATGTAAACTCTCCAGTCCAAGGTTAAGAAGGAATGCAT
>JAGALN010000101.1 GCA_017625185.1 Clostridia bacterium | reverse complement strand
CAGGCATTCCCCGACGCCCATCAGGCGGCGTCCGCCATCGTCAAGAGCGGACAGGAATTCAAGGTACTCTACGGGGTTGAGGGGTATCTCATCAACGATACCGACTCTGCCGTTGCCCAGCTTGCTAACCTGGGAAAATCCGCCTCTTACGTGGTTTTTGATATCGAAACCACCGGGCTTTCTCCTGCCCTGGAGGAGATTACCGAAATCGGTGCCATCCGGATTGAAAACGGGGTGCAAACCGACAGCTTTTCCCAGCTCATCAATCCGGGAAAGCCGATTCCCGGAAACATTACCGACCTGACCGGAATTACCGACCAGATGGTCAAGGATATGCCCTCCATCGACCAGGTTCTGCCCAAATTCTTGGAGTTCTGCCAGGGCGCAACGGTGGTTGCCCACAACGCCGCCTTTGACACCGGCTTTATCCGGGAAAAGGCGAACCGCCTGGGACTTCCCTTCCACTATAAAATTGCCGACACCCTCCGCCTCTCCCGGGAGCTCTTCCCCAACGAGAAAAAGCATTCCTTAAACGTGGTAGCAGAGCGGTTGGGAGTATCCTTGGAGAACCACCACCGGGCGGTGGACGACGCCACTGCCACTGCGGAAATTTTCCTGAAGTTTTTGGATATGATTGCGGAGCAATACGGCGCCTCCGCCGGGGAGACCAACATTGACACCAAGCCGGCGCTTTTGAAAAATCCCCGGTACCATGTGATTGTGCTGGCACAAAACGAAACGGGACTGAAAAACCTTTACCAGCTGATTTCCAAGTCCAACCTGAACTATTTCTACCGGAAACCCATCATGCCCAAGAGCGTCATTGACAAGCTCCGGGACGGTTTACTGATTGGCTCTGCCTGCGAGGCAGGAGAGCTGTATCAGGCGGTTCTTGCCGGGAAACAGGAGGTCGAATTGGAGGAAATCGCATCTTTTTATGATTATTTGGAAATTCAACCCCTTGGCAACGACCAGTTTATGGTCCGGAACGGTACGGTACCCAACGAGGAGGCACTCCGGGACATCAACCGAAAGATTGTGAAGTTAGGGGAAAAGCTGGGGATGCCGGTGGTTGCCACCTGCGACGTTCATTTTATGGACCCCAAGGACGAGGTATACCGCCGGGTTCTCATGGGCGCCCAGGAGTTTGAGGACGCCGACCAGCAGGCACCCCTTTACTTCCGCACCACCGAGGAAATGCTGGAGGAATTCGCTTATCTGGGCGAGGAAAAGGCAACCGAGGTTGTGGTGACCAACACCAACAAGATTGCGGATCTATGCCAGAAGATTCAGCCGGTGCGGGACGGCTCTTATCCTCCCTCCATTGAGAACTGCGAGGAGGACCTGGTCAGGATGTGCCACGAAAAGGCACACCGGATTTACGGGGATGTTCTCCCGGAAATCGTCCAGGCGAGAATGGACCGGGAGCTGGATTGTATCACCAAGTACGGTTATGCGGTCATGTACATGATTGCCCATAAGCTAGTGAAGAAGTCCAACGAGGCGGGGTACATGGTAGGCTCCCGAGGGTCTGTGGGCTCCTCCTTTGCGGCGTTTTTATCCGATATCACCGAAGTCAACGCCCTCTGTCCCCACTATATCTGTCCCAATCCGGACTGCAAGCACAGCGAATTCTTCGACAAGGGCGAATATGCCGTAGGCCCCGATATGCCGGACAAGGCATGCCCCCATTGCGGAACCATGATGAAAAAGGACGGCTTGACCATTCCCTTTGAAACCTTTTTAGGCTTCAAGGGTGACAAGGTTCCCGATATTGATTTAAACTTCTCCGGAGAGTATCAGGCAACGGCGCACAAATATGTAGGAGAGCTTTTCGGGGACGAGTACGTCTTTAAAGCGGGAACCATCGGTACCATTGCGGACAAGACCGCCTATGGGTTTGCCCGGAAGTACTATGAATTAAAAGGCATCGAGGCCCCCGAAGCGGAGCTGCTTCGGGTGTCGAGAGGGATGATTGATGTGAAGCGTACCACCGGTCAGCATCCGGGGGGTATCATTGTCTGTCCCAAGACCATGAACATCCACGATTTCTGCCCCATTCAGCACCCGGCAGACAAGAAGGATTCGGACATCATCACCACCCACTTTGACTTCCATTCCATCCACGATAACCTCTTAAAGCTGGATATCCTGGGTCATGACGACCCCTCTACCATCCGGATGCTGGAGGACTTGACCGGGGTGAATGCCAAGGAGATTCCTCTGGATGATAAGAGTGTGATGAGCCTCTTTTCTTCCACCGAGGCATTGGGGGTTACCCCGGAGCAGATCGGCAGTGAGGTGGGAACCTTTGGGGTTCCCGAGTTCGGCACCTCCTTTGTGCGGGGGATGCTGGTAGAAACCAAGCCCTCCACCTTTATGGAGCTGCTGGTGATTTCGGGACTGTCCCACGGTACCGACGTCTGGCTGAACAACGCCCAGGACTTAATCAAAGCCAAAAAGGCAACCTTGTCCGAGGTTATCGGCCTTCGTGACGATATTATGGTCTTTTTGATGCAGCACGGCTTAGAGCCAAGCATGGCATTTAAGATTATGGAAATTGTCCGGAAAGGAAAGGCTGCCAAGGGGGACCTTACCCCCGAAATGGAGGACGCCATCAAAAACGGGGAGGGAATCCCCGACTGGTATCTGGATTCCTGTAAGACCATCAAGTATATGTTCCCCAAGGCCCATGCGGCGGCGTATGTCATGATGGCGCTGCGGATTGCATGGTTCAAGGTAAACTTCCCGGTGGAGTTCTATATCGCTTACTTTACCGTCCGTGCTGACCTCTTTGACGCCGCCCTGATGACCAAGGGCGTGGACAAGGTCAAGGAGGAGATGCGAAAACTGAATATGAAAGCGCAAGGGATGACCGCCAATGAGAAGTCCCTCTATACTATTTTGGAAATCTGTCTGGAGATGTATGAGCGGGGAATCTCGTTCCTGCCGGTGGATTTATACAAGTCCCATGCCCGGAAGTTCCAGAAGGTGGATAATGCCATTCTGCCTCCCTTAAACGCCTTTGCAGGGGTTGGGGATGCGGCGGCGGATGCCCTGATGGAAGCGGCAAAGGAGGGACCCTTCCTCTCCCAGGACGATTTGAAAAACCGCTCCGGTGTGAATAAGGCGGTGCTAGAAACCCTGGCAGAAAACGGGGTCTTAAAGGGGATTCCCGAAAGCAGCCAGATTGGATTCTTTGACATGTTAGGATAACCTACCCGGATAACAATTCGTGATACCATGGGGAGGGCACGGAGACCCTCCCCTACGAACGTAGGGATTCGGAATTAGAAAATAGGGAATAGGATTGTAGGGGACATTCACGAATGTCCCGTTGCCGGTTTTCGCTGATTTGTGCGGGCGATTCGGAAATATACCCTACGATGAAGGTCACAAATTTTCTACCAACAAAGGAGACAAAACTCATGACGATTGCAGAACAACTTGCCCAGGAACTCAATCTAAAACAATGGCAGGTGGACAACACCATTGCCTTAATTGACGAGGGGAATACCATTCCCTTTATCTCCCGGTACCGGAAAGAGGCAACGGGAGAATTAAACGACGAGGTTCTCCGTGCCTTTTCAGAACGGCTGACCTATCTTCGGAACATGCAGGAACGGAAAGAGGACGTGAAACGAATCATTGAGGAGCAGGGCAAGCTGACCGAGGCGCTTGCCGCCGCCATTGACGCCTGCCAAAAGCTCACCGAAATCGAGGACTTATACCGTCCCTACCGCCCCAAGCGAAAAACCCGTGCCACCGTGGCAAAGGCAAAGGGACTAGAGCCTCTTGCCCAAGGCATTTACGCCCAGACGCCCGGCTTTGACCCGGGAACCGAGGCTGCCGCCTACCTCAGTGAAGAAAAAGAGGTTGCCTCCATCGAAGAGGCACTGCAAGGTGCCATGGATATCATTGCAGAGCAAATCTCGGACAATGCCGACCACCGGAAGAAGATTCGGGACCTAACCTTCCGCACCGGAATGGTAACCTCCAAGGCAGCCACCCAGGAGGACAGCGTTTACCGGATGTACTATGACTTCTCAGAGCCATGCCAAAAGCTGGCGCCCCATCGGACCCTTGCCCTTGACCGGGGGGAAAAGGAGAAGTTCCTATCGGTCTCGGTTCTGCCGGATACGGCACAGATTCTTACCTACCTAACCAAGAAAGAGGTGGCGAAAAATCCTACCCCCTCCTCTCCCTATGTCCAACAAGCAGCAGAGGACGCCTATGCACGGCTAATTGCCCCCTCCATTGAGCGGGAAATCCGGAACGAACTGACCGAAACCGCCCAGGAACAGGCAATTAAGGTTTTTCAGGTAAACCTGAAGAACCTGCTGATGCAGCCCCCCATTCACAACAAGGTTGTGATTGGTCTGGACCCGGGCTACCGGACCGGCTGTAAGGTAGGCGTGGTAGACGGCACCGGCAAGGTACTGGACACCGGCGTGATTTATGTAACCCATTCCGAGGCACAGAAGCAGTCTGCTGCCGACTTCATCAAAAAGCTAATCGCAAAGCATAACGTGGACTTAATCTCCATCGGCAACGGCACTGCCTCCAAGGAAACCGAACTGTTCGTGGCAGAGCTGTTAAAAACCATGCCCGGCACAAAGGTCCGGTACATCATTACCAACGAGGCAGGGGCATCGGTCTATTCTGCATCCAAGCTTGGAACCGAGGAGTTCCCTGACTTTGATGTGACCCAGCGAAGTGCGGTTTCCATTGCACGGCGGGTTCAGGACCCCCTGGCGGAGCTGGTGAAGATTGAACCCAAAGCAATCGGCGTTGGTCAATATCAGCACGACATGAACCAGAAACGTCTGGAAGAGTCCCTGGGCGGTGTTGTGGAGGACGCCGTCAACAGCGTTGGCGTGGACTTAAATACCGCATCCTGGCCCCTTTTAACCCATATTTCGGGCATCTCCTCTGCCATTGCCAAGAATATTGTGGCATACCGGGACGAGGAAGGTATTTTCACCGCCAGGGCACAGCTGAAAAAGGTGCCCAAATTAGGGCCCAAGGCATTCGAGCAGTGTGCCGGTTTTCTGCGGATTAAGGACGGGAAGAATATCCTAGACAACACCTCCGTCCATCCCGAGAGCTATGCCGCCGCAGAGGGACTTCTTCAAAAGCTAGGATATTCCCTTGAGGACGTAAAAAACCGAAATCTTGACGACATAAAGAAAAAGGCAGAGCAGGCGGGCATGGAGGCTCTGGCAGAGGAATTGGGAATCGGTGTTCCCACCCTGACCGATATTTTGGCAGAGCTGGTAAAGCCGGGCCGTGACCCCCGGGACGAGGTGGAACAGCCCCTCCTCCGCTCTGACGTCATGAGCATGGAGGACTTAAAAGAGGGGATGATTTTAACCGGTACGGTGCGGAATGTCATTGACTTTGGTGCCTTTGTGGATATTGGGGTTCATCAGGACGGTCTGGTGCATATCTCTCAACTGGCTGACCGATATGTGAAGCATCCCATGGATGTGGTTTCTATTGGGGATATTGTTACGGTGAAGGTCCTCTCCTGCGACGTTCAAAAGAAACGGATTAGCCTGACTATGCGGGATTTGGAAGGATAAGACCTTACCCATGTAGGGACCGGCGTCCTCGACGGTCCGCTGGTTTTTCGTTAGGACGACGGTCCCTACATTTTTATCTGGATAACATCAATTTGGAGGCAACATGAAGCAATTTTACAAAAAATTCTTTTTACTTATGATTCCCATGGCACTGAAAGAGCTAATCTCCTCTTTGGTCAATCTTGTGGATACCATCATGGTGGGACAGTTGGGAGAAACCGCCATTGCGGCGGTGGGCATTGGGAATCAGGTCTACTTTCTCTATACCGTCTTTCTCTTCGGCATCAGCTGCGGTGCCGGAGTTTTCGCCGCTCAGTTCTGGGGAACCCGGGACATCAAAGGGATGCGGCGGGTGCTGGGACTCAATCTGATTCTTGGTTTCCTCCTCTCCCTTCTGTTCGTTCTGGCGGCGTTGTTTCTGCCCAAACAGATTTTCCAGGCGTTTAAGGCAAATCCCTCGGTGTTACAGACAGGTGTTCCCTATCTGCAGATTGTGTCCATCGGCTACCTTGCCACCGCCATTACCACCGCCTTTGATATGAGCGTCTGCTGCAGCGAAAAGGCAGGTCTGCCTTTCCTGGTACGGGCAATCGGGCTTTTGGTGAATGTCGTTTTCAACTGGATTCTGATTTTCGGCAAGCTGGGTGCTCCCGCATTGGGAGTACAGGGTGCCGCCATTGCCACCGTGATTGCCCGGTTTTCGGAGCTTTTTGTCATGGTCGGGGCGGTTTACGGCAGAAAGATGCTCCAGGCAGCAAGACCAAAGGAGCTCTTCTCGATTCCCAAGGACTTGTTCTTTCGTTTTTGCAAGACCGCAACCCCGGTTATCCTAAACGAGATGGCGTGGGCATTGGGAATCACCGCCTATTCCTGGGTCTTTGCAAGGATTAGTCCTGACGCTATGGTGGTGGTTACCATTGTTCAAAACATTGAGCGGCTGATGCTGGTCTTCTTCCACGGCGGCGGCAATGCAGCCGGGGTCTTTATCGGCAAGGCGGTAGGTGCCGGCAAACAGAAGGAGGCACTTCTCTACGCCAAACGGCTGACGGTCCTCTCTTTGATTTCTGCAACCGTCCTTTGCGGCATCTTTGTATTGGCACGGCCCCTGATGCTGATGCCTTATCAGGTGTCGGCGGAAATTCACGGTTTGGCCATGGATATGCTGCTGGTAACCGCAATTTTGATGATTGTGAAATCCACCACCTTTTTGCTGATTGTGGGCGTTTTCCGGAACGGAGGCGATACCCGTACCGCTGCCATCATTGATATTGGCTCTCTCTGGGGCATCGGTGTCCCGGTGGTGGCTCTTTCGGGGCTGGTGCTCGGTCTGCCCCTCCTTGCTTGTTATACCCTGATGGGTCTGGAGGAAATCGTCAAGCTCCTCCTCTCCCTCCACCGGTTCCGCAGCCAAAAATGGATACGGAATGTGGTAGAAGGGTGACGCTCACGAATCTTCCTAACCGCAAGCCTACCAAAACATAATACCATCGGGAGGGCACAACGATATTTTTTATCAACAATATGAAAAGGATATGCAAGAATTGAACTGCATATCCTTTTTAATAATACAACGGTTGATACTTTGGCGAGATACCCTTATATTTAGTTTATCAAAGAACTCTGTTTTTGTCAATAAACTTTATGTCAGCTCCTTTCTCACCGCACCTCGCACAGAAAATTAGGTGAGATGTGTTCGATACAAAAAGAGGAATGGCGGGAGTGTACTTGTTGTACATGACCGTCATTCCTCTTTGTAGTAGCGGACGCAGATTGCCTGATTTTCAAGCGAGGCCCAGGAGCATAATCCCGGCTAGACTATAATAGGTAATAACGGCACCCAAATCGATAATGGTGGTAATCAGCGGACCCGAGGCAACTGCCGGGTCAATTTTTACTTTATGGAAAAAAATGGGAATTATGGTTCCGCTCAAGCTTGCCATGAGCATTGACAAAAACAGCGATAACCCGACACAAGCCGACACCATCAATCCGTAGGAAACCGGAACGGCTTTGCCAAAATACAGGTAAACCGCCACAATGACAAAGGATACCAGACCCATCAAAAGCCCGTTGAATCCGCCAACACGAAGCTCCTTTAAGATAAAGAACAGCTTTTCTTTTCCCGAGATATCCTCATCCATCAGGACACGGATGGTAACTGCCAGGGACTGGGTCCCCACGTTTCCCGCCATTCCCAGAATCAGAGATTGAAAGCAAACCACCACTGCCACCTGGTCCACAATGGATTCAAAAAATCCCACCACGCTAGAAACGCCAATACTCAAAAGTAACAACAAAGTCAGCCAGGGGAGCCTCTTTCGCATACTGTCAAAGAGCCGTTCTTTCAAGTCCTCCTCCGCCGTCAAGCCTGCCAGCTTTGCGTAGTCCTCGCCCAGCTCGTCATCCACCGCTTCAATAATATCCTCAGCAGTAATGACACCAATCATTTCTTTTTCTTCATTTAATACCGGGATGGAGTCCTCGGCATAGTCCTTTAATCGCTCAATGCTATCTGCAATCTTATCTGTAGCGTCAATACTGGGATATTCCCGACTGATGATGTCCTCCAGCGGTACATAATCCCTTGCCACAATCAAGTCCTTCAGTTCAATGGCACCGGCGTATTTGCCGAATTCATCCACAACATAAATGGTATTAATGTTGTCATTTTCTTCCGCCTGCTGAATCACAGAACGCATGGTCTGCTTGATGGTAAACCCCTCGGAAATCACCACATAATTGGTGGTCATCATGCTACCGATTTCGTCTTCCTGGAAGGAGGTAATCAACCGGATATCCTCCGAAACCTCCTCGTCAATCAAGGAAATCAGCATTTCCCGCTGTCCCTCGTTTTCAATATCCTCCAAGGCATCTACCGCATCATCGGCGTCCATGTTTTCCAGGACGTCTACCGCCTGTTCAATGGACAACTCCTCCAGAAAATCAGAAACATCGTCCAGGTAGACGAAAATTTCGGACATCCGTTCGGTGCCAAGAATTTCGTAAAGCTTCTTCCTCTCTTCTTCCTGAAGCTCTAAAATCGCCTCTGCAATATCATTATCATGATAGTCGTCCAGACTATCCCGGATTTCCTGCTGGGACATCTCACTTAAGATAATCTGGAGAATTTGTTCAACTCTGGTCAATTCCTGCAATGGAAACGTCCTCCTTTTCTATAGTAAAGACGGTTTTTTCCAATAAAAATACCGTCATCTGCTATTTGACGACGGCAATGAATCTCCAGACACAAAAAAGCTACCACCCAAATGTAAGTGTAACTATGTCCGTTATTTGATTCATTGTCCCGCCGATCCACAATCGACTATGCCCGTCTGCACCGTCCATAACTCCACTTCCTTTCGAAGGGTAACACGCCGTATTACCTGCACCCGCCTGGTTCAACAGATTGGTCACAGCTTGGGGTGCCCCTGGCTTTCCATATTCTCTAACTATATATCCCATTTTACCACCTCTTTCCCTGATTGTCAAACTTTTTTGTTTCACATGAAACAATTTTTCAAAATTCGTCATAATTTTTGTTTCACATGAAACAATTTTCACAAAACTGCAAAAAAGTCTTGTTTTTTTTCATGATATGTGGTATGATGAACCCACGAATTATATTGCTGTGTGAGCAGACCCCATGTAGCTCGGCATTGGGTGAAGCGTCACGCTTTAAAGGGGGGCGAAGAATGGCAAAGGTCATCGCAATTGCAAATCAAAAGGGCGGTGTGGGAAAAACCACAACTGCCATCAAATTATCTGCCTGCCTTGGACAAAAGGGCAAAAAAGTCCTGCTGATTGACAGCGACCCGCAGGGAAACACCTCCAGCGGACTTGGCATTGACGGAAAAAACGCCCAGCTTTCCACCTATGATTGCCTGATTGGCGGGAAAGCCGCAGAGGAGGTTATGGTAGAAACCGAATACAAGAACCTCTGGGTTTGTCCCGGAAACATCAATTTAGCCGGGGCAGAATTGGAGCTTGTAGACGCCGAAAACCGGGAATATCAGCTCAAATACGCTATTTCAGGCGTAAAAGACCACTTTGACTTTATCATCATAGACTGCCCGCCCTCTCTGGGATTGATTACCTTAAACGCCTTTGGGGCAGCGGATAGTGTATTGATTCCCATTCAGTGCGAATATTATGCGCTGGAGGGACTCAGCCAGCTGACCAGAACCGTAAAAATGGTCAAGCAGGGGCTGAACAAGGACCTGAAAATCGAAGGAATCCTCTTAACCATGTTTGATGCACGAACCAACTTGTCCATGCAGGTAGTGGAAGAGGTAAAAAAATACTTTGGGGCAACGGTTTATAAAACCATGATTCCCAGAAATGTCCGGCTTTCGGTGGCTCCTAGCTACGGTATGCCGGTAATTGCCTTTGATAAGAGCTCCAAAGGGGCAAAATGCTATATGAATCTTGCAAACGAAGTAATTCGGATGAACCGCAGTAAATAAAGGAGGAATGAGGGTGGCAGAAACGAAAAAAACAAAGAAAGCCATGGGCAGAGGCCTTGGTGCTCTGTTTTTGGATAATGACCATGAAAATCCAGATGAAATCAGGGATATTGTGCGCGAAATTGACAGCATTGGCGCTCCCAAACCAGACGGCAGCGACGTGGTACAGTTAAAAACCGTAGATATTGAACCCAACAAGGGTCAGCCCCGGAAAAATTTTGATGAGGACAAGCTGACCGCATTAAAGGAATCCATCCAGGAGCATGGCGTAATTTCCCCCATTCTTGTAACCCCCACCAAGAGCGGAACCTACCGGATTGTTGCGGGAGAACGCCGTTGGAGAGCCTCGAAATTGGCGGGGCTGAAAACCGTTCCCTGCATCATTCGCAGCTT
>JAGALN010000100.1 GCA_017625185.1 Clostridia bacterium | reverse complement strand
CGTAAAGAAGGCTTCGATAATTTTTGCGGTGCCTGCCACATAGTCGGTTGCAACAAAATCACGAATACAGTTGGTCAAAAGAACGCCGGGTACCAGATTCATCAAAACGCCGATGGTTGCAACCTCGGTATTGAGGGCGGGATAACTCAAAGAAAAAAGCTTAATCAGGATGACGGTTGCTGCCGATCCGGCCACGTTGCTGAAAAAAGGAGATTTTAGAAATGAATGAAACAGAGTTACCACCAGACGAACCAGAATTCCGGCCAGAAAGCCTGCCAGGAACTCCGGAATGCCGCCGCCAAAAAAGACGGAAAAAGAGCCGCCGATGATGGCATATGCCAAAACTAAAACCCATGACGGGTAAAGATGGCGGCCTTCAATGGCTTTGATTTCTTCCTGAACGGTTTGGTAGGAGGGTGTTTCTTCACAAACTCTCCGGGAAAGAGCGTTAAAACAGTCCACCTTATCCAGATTGGTAGAGCAGGCTCTAACCCGACGGGTCTGGGTCAGGGAGACCCCGTCCTTTTCCATAGTAATCACAATGCTGGACGCAATGGCAAAGACATGGACAAAATCCATGCCGTAGGCAAGACCGATTCGCATGACGGTGTCCTCCACGCGGTTGATTTCGCCGCCGTACTTTAGGATGTGATAGCCGATGCCGACTGCCAGATCTAGAATTTCTCGATGGGATAGTGTGTGTTTCATAATGTTACCTACTCAATAATATTTTTAGGAAAAGAAATATCGAACAGTTTGTTGCACAGATGATAGGCTGTGCCGCAGACGGTATTCTCTTCTGTTTCGTTAATTTTTTCAATGGTCAAGTGCTCGGATAGAGAGAGATAAGCACGTTTGCGAAGCTCCTCCTCGGCAACCTGCAAAAGGGAGGGACAATCCTTGAAATCCCCGGTGTTAATTACAATCACAGAGGGGTTAAAGAGGTTGACCAGATTGGCAAGACCAATCCCTAAATAGCAGGCACATTCCCGGACAGAGAAAACCGCCGCATCATTTTCTGCTTGATAGAGGGACTCGATATCAGCAAGAGAGGTCAAAGGTTCTTCGTTGGCGGATTCATAGAGGGAAAGGAGCCGCTTGGGGGAGCACATAGCCTCCAGACAACCCCGGTTCCCACAAAAGCAGGGAAGTCCGTCCCGCTCCACGGTGGTGTGCCCGATTTCGCCTAAGGTAGAGGATTGAATCACCCCGCCTGCATACTGGACGGCACCGATTCCGTTCTCCATATCCAGAAAGAGCATATTATCGTCAGGCTGGGGGGCTTTTTTTGAAAAATACCAAACCGCCCGAAGGAGGGAAACATTATCCAGGAAAACCGGGATTCCGGTTTCCTCCTCCAGCATATTTTTTATATCGAAAGACTTCCACTTCAAACGGGAGGACATAATAAACCGACTGTCCGAAAGGACAAGACCGGAAATGGCGACGCCGATTCCTAAAATACTCCCCGGCTTGCAGGAGCCGACCATGGAAACCGTGGCTTCGCAGAGCTCGTTCAGGCTTTCTTCCGGAGAATTCTTTTTGATGGTCAGGGTAATTTTTTCTTTTGGATTTCCCTCCAAATCGGTCTTGAAAATGTTGGCATGTTTTTCGTCCAGATAGATACAAACCAAATCATAAGCGGATGCCGAAAACCGAAGCAAGGTGCTTTTTCTGCCAACCCGGCTTACCTGCTCGGTTCCGCTCTCGCAGAGAATGCCAAGCTCCAACAAATAGGAAACAATATTGGTAATGGAGGGAAGGGAAAGCCCGGTTTGTGCCGCAATAACGGGACGGGAAATGTCCGGATTCCGACGAACAAACTGTAATACCTTCAACCGGTTCATCTTTTGCATCAGTTGTACATTTGCCACCTGCTTGTTCATAAAAAAACCTCGGTCCTTTCCTGAAAAATCTTCCCAGAATGAATTATAACAACCTTGCAAAAAAATGTCAATGATATCCCAAAAATTCTATTGACATTCCAAGGTAAAAATGCTATGATTTATTTAAGCTATGAATGAATTGACGGAAGGGTGAGGAAGATGAAGGATATTCTTTTGCTTGGGAAGAAGATTTTGTCTGACAAATCCCCGATTTTGCTTGACTATCAGCCGGATGAAAATTGGGAGAAGTATTGGCTCCCCAAAAGCGGAACATGGGAGTTTCGGGACGGCTACCTCTGCGGTGAGGAAAGCGGTAATTTCGGTGGTATCCTTTTGAGTAAAGAGAGCTTTGCCGAGGATGTAATGTTCAGTTTTACCATTGGCACCGAGCTTCCTGCCACCCGGGATGTAAATGCGGTTTTCTGTGCCAGATGGAATGAGGAGGCCGATTATATCGGCGCATCCTATGTTTGCGGACTCAATGGCTGGTATGAGCACAAAAGCGGGATCGAGAAGATTGTCGACAGTGACAAAGATGCCGGAGATGAAAGACAGCTATATTCCACCACTGCGGCGTATCAATATACGCCGGGGACTGAGGTGCGGATGACGGCAGGTTCTATTCAGGGTCATACCTTTATGGTAGTCGATGATTGTTTGATTACAGAGCTGATTGACCCCAATCCGTTGCTTGATGGTCAGGTTGGTTTTTCAGCATATTGTACCAAGCTGAAAATTAAGGATATTCAAATTCGAAAAATAATTTGGGAAGACTTCCCACAACAATATGAACCAGAATTTTAAGGAGGAAAAGAAAATGGGAAAATCAACAGATTTCCGGTATAACACCGGTGCCACCAGAGTCCCCTGGGCTGCGGTAGGCGAAAACTACAATGTACAGGATTTGATGGAAATTATTCGTTTTCTGATGCAGGGCGAAGGCAAGGAATATGACGATGCCATCACCGCTGTTTGGGAACAGGTTAAGAAACTGGATGCAGTAGCAACCCCTCCCGGCAAGCTTTCCTTAGGCAGCAAGGTAGAGGAAGCAGAGGCTGCTTGTAACGAGTACCTTGGTACCACAACTTCCACTTTCGTAACCAATGCAACTGCAGGTTTCGAGATCGCATATAAGTATGCAAACTTAAAGCCCGGCGATGAGGTTATTGTTCCGGCGATTACCTTTGTGGCTACCATGGCATATCCTTTGGCAGTTGGTGCAAAGCTGGTGTTTGCAGACGTAGACCCCAAGACCATCAACATGGACCCCAAGGATGTTGAAAAGAAGATTACTGACAAGACCAAGATGATTGTTCCGGTACATATCGGCGGCTATCCTGTAGATATGGATCCGATTATGGAGCTTGCAAAGAAACACGACATTCTGGTTCTCGAGGATGCGGCTCACGCATTCGGTGCAATGTATAAGGGCAAGAAGATCGGTACCATCGGTGACTTTGCTGCATTCTCTATGCACGAAGTAAAGAACATCACCTCCTTTGGTGAGGGCGGTATTTTGACCACTACTGTTCCCGGTTTTGCAGATGATATGAAGAGAGCAAGATTCTTAGGTCTTGACTTTACCTGTCCCATCAAGGATTGGCTCTATAACATTACCCCCATTCCCGGTAAGGAGCATCCCTTTGTTCCCGGCAATGCTTCCACCACCGAAATTCAGGGTCTTGGTTTGACTCTGCAGGTTGCAAGAAATGAAGAAATTATCAAAATCAGACGGGATGCGGCTGCATATTTGACCGAGCGTTTCGCTGAGAATGATGCGATCATTCCTCAGCACATCGGTGATGAGAATATTAAGCCCACCTTCCATCTGTATCTGCTCCAGATTGACCCCGCAAAGGCTGGCGGCGATATTCAGGTTCTCAAGAAGAAACTGGAAGAAAAGGGTGTTACCCAGATTGCACACTTCGGACCTCTGTATCGGTTCAAGATTGTTCAGGATATGGGTTACGATTCCGACGAAATCGCAAAGACCTGCCCGGTATGTGAGGAAGTCTTCTATAAGAGATTTACCCATCTGCCCTTGTACGGCTTGAGTCAGGAACAGCTGGAATACATGGCTGATGCAGTTCTGGAGTCCGTTGCAGAAATGCAGGCTGGCAAATAGGAGAATAATTACGAGGCATAGCGCTTGCTATGCCTCGTTATCAAGAATTAGAAAAGGAGAAATGAATTATGGCATACTTTATGAAAGACATGACTGTTAAGGATATCAAAGAAACCTTGCAGAATAAGACCAAGACGGTAATCATCCCCACCGGTGTTGTAGAACAGCACGGGTATCATTTGCCTTTGGTTACTGATATTTTGAATGTAGAAAGACCGGTTGCGCTTGCCGGCGACAGACTGAACGCCGTGATCGCACCTACTGTAAACTACTGCTTCTCCGGCGGTACCCTGCCCGGTACCATCAATGTAAGTCCCAATACCTTTGGACTTTACATTTCGGAAATCTGTGCCGAGTTTGCAAGAATTGGCTTTGAGAACATCATTGTGTTCTTAGGTCATGCAGGTACCGACAACAAGGCGGCACTCAGCAATAGCTTGCAGATGCTCCTCCGCCGGAACCCGGAACTGAACGAGAAGATTACCCTGTCCATGGTACAGGCATGGGATCTGTCCCAGACTTGGCTGGACGGCTTTGCTATGGAGCCGGAGCATGACTTCCACGCAGGTCTTGCTGAAACCAGTTTGATGAAGTATGTTGCCCCCGAGGTTGTCCGTGACGAAATCGCCATGGATGATGAGTATACTGCACGGATGATGCGGAGCGATCAGGACTGGTTTGAAAAGAGAACCAAGCCCTTTGACAGTCCTTTCCTTGTGGAAATGGTTGGACAGAGAGATGAAATTGAGATTGGTGTTATGGGCTTCCCAGAACGTGCAACTGTAGAAATTGGCGAAAAGATTTGCACCGAGATTATCGATAATCTGGTAGCTTATGTAGACGAACTGGAAGAATTTAGAAAGAATAAATAATTTGGAGGATAACACCATGAAGATTAGATGGGGTGTCATTGGCTGTGGCGGTATCGCCGACAGAAGAACCCTCCCCGGTATGATGCTGGCGGATAATGCAGAACTGATTGCGGTGATGGACGCCAATAAGGAAGCTGCAGACCGTTGTAAGGAAAAGTATGGTGCAAAATATGCCTTTGACAACATCGAAGAACTTTTAGCAATTGATGAAATCCAGGCGGTTTATATTGCATCCCCGGTTTTTGCCCATAAGGATCAGGCTTTTGCTGCAGCAAAAGCAAAGAAGGATATCCTGATTGAGAAACCGGTTGGCATTACTGCCAAGGAAGCAGAGGAAATTGCTGATTTCTGCGAGAGCCAGGGCGTTAAATTGGGCGTTGGTTTTATGATGCGGTTCCATGCTTATCATCAGAAGATGAAGGAAATTGTTCAGTCGGGACAGATTGGCGAAATTGTTTCCGCCAGAGCACAGCTGACCTGCTGGTATCCCGAAATGGAGAACTGCTGGCGTCAGGATATCAAGTTATCCGGCGGCGGTGCCATGATGGATATGGGTGTTCATTGCGTGGACTTGATTCGGTATATTACCGGTCTGGAGGCAAAGGCGGCGGCAGGTTTCTGCGGTAACCAGATTTTCAAGTATAGCGTAGAGGATGCCGGCGGCGTCCTGATGCAGCTGGAAAACGGTGCAGTAGCCTATGTGGATGCAAATTTCAACATCCCTGATGCCGCTGCCAAGTGTAAGATTGAGTTCTATGGCACCAAGGGAAGTATCTTTGCCCAGGGAACTATTGGTCAGGTTGAGGGTGGCGAAATCGAGGTTCTGTGTGCTGACAGTTCTGCCGGTTACGATGCTAACCAGGACAGAAACGAAATTCAAACCATGGATGTCCAGGTGGAATTTGGCAATATGTACACCAAGGAAATCGAAGCCTTTGGCCGCGCGGTTGCAGGCGAGGGAGAGGTGCCCATTACCGCTGCTGACGCCATCGCTTCCCAAAAGGTCATCGAAGCTGCATATGAGAGCAGCAAGAACCACAAATACGAGATGTTGTAAGAAAATGTACCAAAACAAAACGGAGTGCAAAGGCACTCCGTTTTGTTTTGTCATAATAAAATTGTAGGGGATGGCGCCGCCTACCTGAGATTCGCAATGGATAGATAGGATGATGGAACAATTCCTGACATTCTGGAACTGCGAGATGCCATCAATAAAAAATGGAACATCAATTCCGCTCTAGATGACGTAATGTCCCCCAGATGTACGTCCAAGACGTTAAGAATTATGTTCCTGAATCTAATATACCACAAAAGAGAAGTGGTGTCAATTGTGGGAGCGGGATGTCCTCGACTTTGTATGCAGATACTCTTACCAAAAACGGGGAGAAGCTTACCATGGATGAGGCTATGGCCGCATCTGGTTTAGCAGAGATGGCAACCGAAAGACTTTTTGGCGGTTTTGCCGGAACAGATATTGGCGAAAGTGTAATTGACTTTACAGTTAAAAATCCGTACATTAGAAAAGCACTTAATTT
>JAGALN010000099.1 GCA_017625185.1 Clostridia bacterium | reverse complement strand
CAGATTCAACTATCAATTTGAACATCTGTCAGCCGATTCTGTTTTCCAAACTATATATCATTTTTTCCATTCTTGGAAGAACATTTTTCTCAACATATTCAGTTGCTTTACCTTGAATTGTTTTGTCTCTAAACCCCGCATTGAGCCTTGGTCAATCGTATGTATCGCTTTTATGCCGATATATCTGCCGTATTTGAGAGGTGTATTTTTTCAGGAGGGGTAAACCCTTTACCGAATATGTTTTGTTTTCAAACCTAAATTGATGAGGCGGTTGATTATATTTGCTGTTTTGGAACGGCTGATATTCATATTGGCGGCGATGGTAGAGTAGGAAGGAAAACAAATATTTTCCTCGTTGGATAATTTGCATAAATAACACAGCACTCTGAACTCGTATGTATCGAGTCTTTTGTCCAGAATTGCTTCGTTAGGTATTGTGGTAAAGTTGACTTTTAGTTTTTTCATATTGGTCCTCCTTAATTCCAAAACAAAAAGAACAGATCATTTTTAAACTCTGTGCTTTGGAACTGATTTTGAATTAAGGGCTGGGGTTCAACTCCTTACGAAAAATCTTCGACAGTAACGAAAATAGTGTTTTAGAGGAACACCACTCGAACCCTGAAAAACCGCATGAAAAAGCGTGATGACACTACTGACAGTAATATCATCACGCTACTATGGTGGAGGTGGGGGGAATTGAACCCCCGTCCGAAGAAGTATCCCCAAAAGGCGGCTACGAGCGTAGTCTGTGGTCAAGATTCCCTCCCCACAAAGTCCGCAGACAACCTCTGTGGGTCGGTAGCTTTTTGTTCATGGCCGGGTCAAAGCTTTCCCGGCGCACGTTCACCGCTAACATTGATGCCCTGATTCTGAACCGCGGTACATCAGAGAGGACAGCTGCGTAATTTAGGCAGCGTAAGCTAAATTCTTATCAGCGTTTAATTTAAAAGGTTGGGTTTTATGCGCAGTACCCGCTGCGGCTCGCTCCTTTTGTCTCTACAACCCCGTCGAAACCTTTACACCCCCGTGTATTCTATTTTATTAGACGGTATTATCGCATATTTTGTTCCTTTAAGGCACGGTCCATGTTCCGCTTGGCGTCCCGCTCTGCCATAGAGGCACGCTTGTCATAGTTTTTCTTACCCCGGCAAAGACCAAGCTCCAGCTTGACATACTGACCCTTTAAGTAGAGCTTTAAGGGAATCAGGGTGTATCCCTCCTGCTGGGTCAGACCGATGAGTTTGTTGATTTCCCGTCGGTGAAGCAGTAGCCGCCGGGAACGCAGCGGCTCGTGGTTGAAGATGTTCCCAAAGTCATAGGGACTGATGTGCATGCCGATTAAGATAGCCTCTCCGGTTTTGCAGGAAACATAGCTGTCCTTTAAGTTAACCCGCCCTGCCCGGATTGACTTGACTTCTGTCCCCGAAAGGGAAAGACCCGCCTCGAAGGTTTCGTCTACAAAATAATCGTGATAGGCTTTTTTATTCTGGGCAATGACCGTGTTTTTCTTCTCCTTGGGCAACCAACTCACCTCCTATGCTCAGGTTATTCTATTATACCCACATTTTTGAAAAAAGTCAATGTTATCAAAAAAATACCCCGTATGCTTTGCATACGGGGCAGAGAACATCGTCTAAAATTCCAATGGCAGACCGCAGGGGGCAAGAGTGGGTATATTCCAGAAAAAGAGTTTTCCGGAGGTAGTGCCAGGGGGCATTCGCGGTGGGGTGTAGGTGTAGAGGGGGTAGTGTTGCCCACCGCTTTCAATGATAACCCACGGTTTCGAGACCCCAACGCCGACCTTGATGCTGATGCCGTTGGTGTCCTTATATTGGGTCAGGATGGTTACCGGAGCAGTTGGTTCCCGAAGATAGCTATAATAGACCAAGCCGTCTTGGGGTTGGCTGGAAATAATGTCTGTTTTGAGCTTTTGGGTATAAAAATTAGTCGAGAGAACTACTTCGTCTTGGTCGTTTTTGAAGACATAGTTAAAACGATAATATCCGTTCTCTGTTTTTTCAATCGTTTTTCGCCCAGGGAAGTTAAAGAGGTGCCCGGTCTGGTACTTGGTGCTTTTGCAGTCGGGCATGGTTCCTAAAGGGGAAAACCACGGTTTAGGATGGTTTTCCCCAAAAATAGAGGCATCCGACCGCAAAAAGTAGGCATGACTTGTCGTGTTAGGAACGTCCTGCCCATTCTTGTCCAGCGGGTCATCATGGGTGACGTCCAGATGATACCACTCCCCGTCCAGCTTGATGTAGTTCCAGATATGCTCATTGTTATAGCAATAGCTCACCTCAAAGCCAAGCTCTTTTGCTACTATATAGAAAACCTGGGCATAGCCCTGGCAGACAGCAGTTTTATCAGCCAAAAGTCCATAGGCATGAAAGGATGGAAAAGTTTCCGCATTCAATCCTACTTCTGCCGCATCGGTATCATAGGCGTTTTCATGGGCAATTTTATCATGGACAAAGAGAAGTTGTTCCAATGGGTCGGCGGTATTCTTTACACTGTCGCAATATTCCGCTATCTTGGCGACCATCAATTCTCTTGCGGCATTGTCTTCATCGGTGTTGGCAAAAAGGTAAACAGGTATAACATTGATAACCATAGAGGTGTCTGTGTAATATTCGTAGGGTATGCAGCCAACAATCAATGCCTCCGGATAAAGCATGGTAAAATTATAACATACATTCTCGATTTCATCCAAAGAAATATGATATGCTGCAATGTCAATGAGTTCCGCATGAGCCTCACAGCCTTTCAGTAGTGCATCATATACCGTTCCCTCTTGAGTTGTTTCCTCCCCGGCGGAAAGACGGAATGGCAGGGGGGAATCTGCTACCGGGGAAAGGCTTGGCTCTGGACGGTAAACACCGCCTATGGGACAGAGATACGTGTCCTCCACAGAAAAAGTCTCGATTTCGTTGGCAAAGCCGACCGTGCCGGTCAGCAAAGACGAGATTAATAGAAATACACCGAAACACAGGAATGTTTTGCGCATAAAAAATCCCTCCAAATGAGTTTTGGTCATTGGTAGTATACCGCAAAGGCAAGAAAATGTCTAGCTTTTTTGAAAAAAAAGACCGGGCAGGCACAAAAACTGGCGTTTTTCATAGCATAAACAAAAAGGAGGGTGGCGATATGGGGGTTTTGATGCGAAAACTGCGGTTCCGGTTCCAAAAGAGAAGGCGT
>JAGALN010000098.1 GCA_017625185.1 Clostridia bacterium | reverse complement strand
TTTTTGTTCACATACATGGCAACCACACCGATTAAGACCGCAATCGAGGCAATGGCAATCACAACCGGATAGAACTGATCTGCCAAAAACAAGGAAATGGCTTCTCCTGTCGGACCGCCGATGCAGATTGCAAAGACAAACGGGATTACCGGTATGATTCCGGCAAAAAAACCAATGAACATCACAATTCCGTATAATTTATTCAAAATGTTGTATATCTTCTCTCTCATGATATATCCTCCTGTTCCTTACATTCCAAAGATGGGCAGCCAACCCGCCAGGACAATCACCGACAAAACATAGTGCAGAAGAATCCAGATGGCACAATTTTTCAAGGTAGGCTTTAGTTCCGCTTCTGCAATTCCCATGGCGATATAGACACAAGCACAATAGGGAGGGGTAACACCGTGCATTGCTCCGCAGATACAAGGGAGCATTGCCGCAACAATCAGCGGATTGCCACCGGCAGCAGCCAAAACGCTGATGATAATTCCGCCAAAGATTTTAACCTGGGTAGAACCGGGAATGAGCATTCCCAAAATTGCCGTAAACAACGGTAAAATCAGAATCAAAGTAAAGTAGGGCAGGTTCATACCGCTGATGAATTCTCCAATGGCAACCTCTACATTGATTTCAGCAAAAACATTACTCAAAAAGTAGGCAAACATCACCAATGCCGAAGTGGGGATAACACTCATCATCCCTTTGCGGATGGAATCATACGCAAACTTGGGGGTAACCTTCTTCATGGTTTCTTTCCCCGACAGCAATACGCCACACACCACAATCAAAGATGGGATAAACAAAAGAATACTGCTGGAAAATGCTGCTGCACCCTCGCCCAGTCTGCTTTCAAAGAAACCGCCGTAGCTATTGGTCAGCAAGAAAGGCAGGAACACAATAATAGGTAAAAAGATTGCCTTCCATCCCTTTTTCAAGGATTTACGAATGCTCGGAACTTCTTCTTTCGTCATGGGTTCTACCTTATAATACCGACACATGAAATACAAGGTAACAATTCTCTGTAGAACAAACCAGATGGCAATTCCCCAAAGCACCATCCAGAATTGGGACATGGTGTAGGTGTTGGGATAGAGTCCGTCAAGAATCGCAAAGGCAATGGCAATCATACCTGCCGGCGGAATCATGTTCCCCATCGTGCTGGCATGAGCCTCTACATTGGCAGCAAGATGCCCGGGAAATTTCGATTTTTTCATTGCCGGAATGGTAAACACACCGGTGGTTGCCACGTTTCCGGGGCCGCTTCCGGACAGGGAACCCATATAGGTACTGCCAATGATTGCTACAAATCCCGCTCCACCCCGGAGTCTGCCAAAAACAGAAAGAATAATCGCAATACAATCGTCAATCACACTGGTCTCCGACAACAGCATGGCAGATACCACAAAGACAATGATGACATATAAACTGGACTCTGTCATAGCACCCCAGATATACTGCCAAACATTACCCCAGGTTCCGGTCACCGCAACAATTACAAGAAATGCTGCCAACATACATTCGTGCAACGGTCTTTTCAGCACAGTAAAACCAAGAATCGCCACCACAAAGACCACCGCAAGATAGAGAAACTCTATCGGCATAACTACACAACCTTTCCTTTGTTATACTTTTTCATTCATTTTTAAATGGTTTTAAAAATCTCAATCAAGTCCTGCATGGGTTTGGACAGGTACTTCCCTTTTTGATAGGCAATGACCAAAACCCGCCTGGGAAGTTCCTGCAAAAACGAGAAAAACCGAAGCTCTCTTTGCAATCGGGCAGACTTTTGAATTCCCATAGGGACAAGAGCACTTCCCACGCCTGCCTCAACCATTTCAAGCTGCGTCGCCAGACTTTTGACAACGACCGCCTTTTTCAATTCCAACCGGTTCTGATAACACAGATTGTTCAATTCCTTTTGCATCGACAAATGGTCGGGGAGCATGACAAAGGCTTCCCCTTGCAGGAGAGAAACGTCAATTGCATTCCCGGCGTTAGAGTTTTTCGTCAAGCGCCTCTCCAGTTCGGACCCTTTCTTGACTGCCACGCCAAGTTCTTCCTCCAACACCACTTCGTATTGAAAAAACCGTTCGTCAACCGGCAATATTGTCAGGCACAAATCAAACTCATTTCGTTCTGCCGCCTCCAGAAGCTCCTGGGTCGCCATTTCCTGAATGACCAGCTGAATGCCCGGATAGAGCTCCTGAAATCTTCTTGTCACCTCCGGCATCACAGCGATACTCCGAAAGGGAGATGCTCCAAGCGTAATGGTCCCTTCTTTGTGGTCAGCAACATCCTTGAGCTGATTCAACATATCTGTTTCCAGCTCAAGCATCTTCTGTCCGGCTTCCAGATATACCTTTCCTGCATCAGTAATGCGAACCCTGCCGTTTGTTCGTTCAAAAAGCTCTACACCCAGTTCTTTCTCAATTGTCTTAATGGATTGACTCAAGGACGGTTGGGAAATCTGCAAAAGCTCTGCTGCACCGGAAAAGGAACCGGTTTGGGCAAGTGTCGCCGCATACTTCATTTGTTTTAAATTCATTATAATCATTTCCTTATAGGAGTTATAATAAAATTATTATACGGCATTGGTAAAGCTTTGTCAATACTTTTTACTAAAAAAATCCGGCATAATCCAATGCCGGATTTTTTTGCTATTTCGTACGTTCCAAGTCCAGATGAAGCGTGTTCATGACATTACCATTTTCATCCCTGATAACCAGTTCATTGGTTATTCTTCTTACTGCATCAAAGATAATTTTTTTCTCCTCAGCAACCAGGGTGAACCGTCCAAAATGCTGGCCTAGTGTTCCGATATGTTTAGGAAGCAAGGTGTCCCCTACCTCATAATACTGGATGAAATCCTGCAAGCAAGGGAGTTTCTTCAGTTCCTCCAATCCCTCAATAGACGAAATGGTTCCTTCCCAAAGGGGAACCATCAGTTGGGCACCGATTTTCCGGTTCGAAGAAACATCCACGCCATGAAGTTCGTCATCAGAGCACATCTCTTCACCCAGAGCATACCGAATCATCATCTTCATATCGTTGACACCCATCAAGGGTTCTGTCAGCTTAAAAAAGCATACCGCCACTTAAGCGATACCCCATCTCGTGGAAATAAATCTTGCCGTTGCAAGGAAGTGCCTGGAAAAATGCGGTTCCATTCTTTAGTCCCATATTCTTCAGCATCTGCCGGACCTGCTGATCCATATTCTTCATGTAGTAATCAGAATACTTGGACGGAGCATAGGTAAAATGACTGATTAAACTCCGTTTTTCAACGGGATCTGCCACATAGGTATCCATCAAAAGATAGGGGTATGGCTCTCCATCTTTTAAAAAGTACCGGGCACCAAAGAGTTCTCCACCATTTTCAATGTACTTCTCTACTACGATTCTCTTGCATTGGGAATGTTCCATAGCAAAACGGCATGCTTCCCGAATCATAGTCTTATCCGTCGCCACCGAAATTCCGTTGGAGCTATGACCGTCCACTGGCTTTACAATCACCGGATAATCTACTGCCTCCAGCTCTTCTTCCGTAGAATTTTCATCCACATAAAATTGCCGGGGACAATCTACCCCATTGTCAATGCAGTACTGCTTAAACTCATCCTTGTTGGCACATCGGTCCCACAGTTCCATATTGGTATAGCAAGGCAGTCCTGTTCTTTCACAAAGGCGAATCAGGTTCCGGATATTAAATTCGCTGGGACCGCAGAAAACGCCATCCACCTTTCTCTCCTTAACAAGCACTTCCAAGCCCTCTAAATCAGCGGTACTGACCATTGCTGTTTCGTCGGCGATTTCCTTTGCAACACCACCCTCTAAATAATCGGTAACAATGGTATAGATCCCCATTTCCTTTGCATTCCTGACCAAATCCAAGGTGGCAGAGGTTCCACCCAAAACCAAGAGTCTTTTTCCTTCTACTCCCATCTTCCACATTCTCCTTCGCTATAATACCTGAATTATAGCATTCCCCCTGTCGAAAAGCAAGATATAAATAACTTTTCCATAAGAAAATGTTGATTTAACCCGGCGGATGTAGTATAATGATTTTCAAATGAAAAGGAGATGTTAAAAATGCTGATTTCCATTGCAATTCCCTGTTATAAATCCGAAAAAACCTTACAAAGGGTGGTAGACGAAATTCGGCAGGTTATCAATCAAACCCCCGGATATGACTACCAGATAATTCTGGTGAACGATTACCCCTTTGATAACACCTTTTCTTTGATTAAAAAGCTTTGCGACGAGGATTCCAAGATTATGGGTGTCAATCTCTCCCGGAACTTTGGGCAGGCTTCCGCCAAAATGGCAGCCATTCCTTACGCCAAAGGAGACGTTCTGGTCTTTATGGACGACGACGGACAGCATCCTGCCGAAGGCATTCTTCCCCTGGTTGAAAAGATTCAGGAAGGCTACGATGTGGTCTATGCTTACTTTAAGAGCAAGCAGCATAGTCTTTTCAAGCGAGTAACCAGTAAGATTACCGCCAAAATTTCCGAGTTTAACGGCACACGGGTCAAGGGTGTCCATGTATCCAGTTTTTATGCAATCAGCCGCTTTGCCGTGGATTGCTACCAGCATTATGACAGTCCCTTCCCCTCTATGATGGGATACTTAAACACTATGGTTGGCAAGGTAACCGACATCGAAATGCCTCATCGGGCACGGTTAGAGGGTACCTCCAACTACTCGCTAAAGAAGCTCCTTGCCTTATGGCTCAACGGCTTTACCAACTTTTCCGTCAAGCCCTTGCGGGTTATCCTTACATCCGGTGCCGGTATTGCTTTTCTTGGCTTTTTGATGGGTCTTACCATGGTTATCCGAAAGTTGATTAACCCGGCAATCGCCGCAGGTTATACATCCACAATGGCAGTTCTCCTTTTCCTGGGCGGACTAATTTTAGTTGCGCTCGGATTTATCGGTGAATATGTAGGGCGCATCTACATGACCGTCAGCCATCTGCAGCAATACCGCATCAGGGAAATCTACCAAAACACCACCGAAAGAACAAAATAAAACACCAGAGCGAAAGCAACGCTTTCAGGTTATCTTTTTCGTCATAGACTGTCAGCTCTCTGCATATATTGAACCATAACCATGTTCGCAAGAACAAATTGTATGGGAGGCAATGTATGTGAGGTGTTATATCGAAGAAAGAACCGTAGAACTTGCCAATTATATCATTGAGCACAAATGCACCGTGCGGGAAGCCGCCAAAAAATTTGGCATTTCCAAATCTACTGTACATAAGGATGTAACAGAACGGTTGATGAAAATCAATCGGCATCTGGCGGAACAGACTCGGGAAATACTACTGGAAAACAAACAGGAACGACATATTCGGGGCGGAATTGCCACCCGGGAAAAATATCTCAAGGAGCAGTTGTCTACCAAAAAGGTATCAGGGTTAGTCTAAAACAAAAAAGAATGACAGAACGGATGTTCTGTCATTCTTTTTTGTTTCTCCATTACAAACGAATCACGAGGGCATCCTCCTCCACATCCACCGTAGCAGAAGATCCGGAGGGCAATTTACCTGCAATCAAATTTTGCGCCAAGCCGTCCTCAATATGTCGTTCAATATACCTCCGCAAGGGACGGGCGCCATAAACTTTCTGGTATGCCTTCTTTAAAATCAGTTCCTTTGCTGCAAGGGTAACCTGCAAGGAAATCTCCTTTTCCGCAAGTCCAGCCTTCAAATCCACCAGCATCAGGTCGATAATCTTAAGCAGTTCTTCCTCCTTCAGGGTGTGGAAATGGACTATCTCGTCCACACGGTTGAGGAATTCGGGACGGAACAATTCTTTCAATGCCCGCTCCACCTTGATATCCTTTGCCTCTTCTTCCTCCCAAAAGCCTACCACATTGGTTCTCTGATCACTTCC
>JAGALN010000097.1 GCA_017625185.1 Clostridia bacterium | reverse complement strand
TTCTTCCTCCGACAGTGTGACAAGATTGGCACGGAAGGTGGTATCGGTCAGATCCAGAGGGACGCCGATGGATGCCGCCTCCAGCGGGGAACGGCCGGTGTAGTACTTCTGGGGGTCATAGCCAAAGACCGAAAGGTTTGCCACATCGCTGCCGGGGGGCAGGTTGCCGGGGACGGTGGTTGCCATTCCCATTTCGCCCTTGCCAGCCAGTGCATCAATATGGGGCTTTTTGGCTATCTCCAAGGGAGTTTTACCGCCCAGCTCCGGAACCGGAGTGTCAGCAGCACCGTCTATCAAAACAACAACATATTTCATGAAACTTACCTCCTATATCAGGTACCAATAGTATACACCCAAGACGGCCTGATGTCAAGGAGGGGAGAGGGCGAGAAAAGGGAGAATTTGGGGAGAATTATGTCATTTTTATTAATTTTTCACAAACGACTTGCATTTTCCCGAAAAAAAGGTTATAATATTACGGAAGAAAAAGGAACCTGCGGCAGATTTGCGGTCTGCTGTTACTTTTGCGGAGGTGGCGTTATGCAGAATAGACTGTTCCAAAATGCTTTGGCGCAGCTGAAAAAAGATGTAAAGCGTGTGGTTGGCGTTATTGACGATACCGAAACCATCATTGCGTGCAGCAATGAAGTCCGGATTAATACGGTGGTGGATAATATCTTTACTGTGCTTGACGGCACCGGCGATATGAAGTGTGTAGGCGGCTTTACCTATAAGAAGATTGAAACCTTCAACAAGAACGAGTATGCTGTTTTTTGTGAGGGCGAGGACGATGTGGCTGCCAATGCTTGCTCCTTTTTGGGGATTCATTTTCTGACCATCAAGCAGTACTACGATGAAAAGTATGACTGCAACAGCTTTATGAAGAATATCATTGTGGATAACATCCTTCCTGGGGATGTTCTTTACCGAACCCGGGAACTGCATCTTGCAGCGGAAACCAGCCGTGCGGTCTATTTGGTACGGAATCTGAAGAATACGGAAAACGCTGCCATAGAGGTTTTGAAGAACCTCTTTCCTGACCGCAACAGGGATTTTGTCATCCGGATTGACGACCACGACAGTGTGGTAATCAAAGAGTTTAAGCCGGACGCACCCAAGGAAGAGATTCTGCGGGTTGCCCAGAATATTGTAGATACCTTAAGCTCCGAGGAAATGATTTCGGTTGCAGTTGGAATTTCTACCATGGTGGAAACCATTCAGGAACTGGCACAGGCATACCGGGAGGCTCGGATTGCTCTGGAAGTGGGCAAGGTATTTGATACCGAAAAGGATATCATCAGCTATGATAATTTAGGGATCGGTCGGTTGATTTATCAACTGCCAACCACCCTCTGTGAGCTGTTCTTAAAGGAAGTTTTCAAGAAAGAATCCATCAATGTTCTGGATCAGGAAACCATTGGCACCATCCAGAAGTTCTTTGAGAACAACCTGAATGTGTCTGAAACATCCAGAAAGCTCTTTGTCCACCGGAATACTCTAGTTTATCGACTGGATAAGATTAAGAAACTGACCGGTCTGGATTTGCGTGAATTTGACGATGCCATCATCTTCAAGGTGGCGATGATGGTCAATAAATATCTGACCTCGGAACCGACCAGGATTTAACGGGTCGGCAAAACGTGTGCGTTTTGTGAGGCAACATCATACGGCGGAGCCTCTGCTCCGCCGATATTTTGTATCTGGAGGCTGCAGGTTATGATTGAATTGAAAAATGTAACCAAAACCTATCATGACACCGGGATTTGTGCACTGCAGGATGTGAGCCTGCATATTGAAAAAGGAGAGTTTGTCTTTTTGATTGGTGCCACCGGCGCGGGCAAGAGTACCCTGACCAAGTTGCTTTTGCGGGAGGAAAAACCGGATAGCGGCACCGTTTGGGTAAACGGTGTGAATCTAGGGAAGCTGCGAAGAAGAAAAATTCCAAAGCTCCGGCGGGAGGTTGGTGTTGTGTTTCAGGACTTCCGTTTGCTTCCTGACCGGACAGTGTATGAAAATGTTGCATTTGCTATGCAGGTCATTGGGAAGTCCAAGCGTGCCATTCGGCATATTGTGCCCCAGGTTCTTTCTCTGGTTGGGTTAACAGAAAAGGCGAATTTTCGCCCTGACCAGCTCTCCGGCGGGGAGCGGCAGCGTGCGTCCATGGCTCGGGCACTGGTGAATAATCCGCCCCTTTTGATTGCGGATGAG
>JAGALN010000096.1 GCA_017625185.1 Clostridia bacterium | reverse complement strand
CTTTCGTTCCTGCCCCTTTTGATACCCATTCTTATTTTGCCAGTCTTGCGGTGTCCATAGCAATCATCATTTCCTCGTCGGTGGGGATAACCAGAGTTCGTACGGTAGCATCTGCTGCCGAAATGTCCTTCTCCTCGCCGCGAATCTTGTTGAGCTCGGGGTCGATTTTAATGCCCATGAACTCTAAGCCCTCGGTGATGGCTGCCCGCATGAGTGCGGTGTTCTCGCCGATGCCTGCGGTGAAGACGATGGCGTCTACCCCGCCCATGGCAGCTGCATAAGCACCCACATACCGCTTCACGCTGTAAGCGAACATGTCAAGTGCAAGCTTTGCCTTTTCGTCGGTGTCCATAGCAGCTTCCAAGTCGCGGAAGTCGCTGGAAAGCCCGGAGATACCAAATACACCGGATTCCTTGTTCATCAAGGCGTCAACGCCCTTGGCATCCAGACCCTCATTCTCCATCAAGAAGGTTACGATAGCCGGGTCAATGTCTCCGCAACGGGTGCCCATGGTCACACCCGCTAAGGGGGTAAAGCCCATGGAGGTATCCACCGACTTGCCACCATCTACTGCGGTGATGGAAGAGCCGTTCCCTAAGTGCAGGGTAATAATCTTCAAATCCTCGGGGTTCTTACCCAGCATCTCTGCGGCTCTGCCGGAAACATACTTGTGAGAGGTTCCGTGGAAGCCGTATCTTCTGATTTTATGTTTTTCGTACATCTCGTAGGGAAGTGCATACATATATGCCTTTTTGGGCATGGTCTGGTGGAATGCGGTGTCAAATACGCCAACCTGAGGAACGCCGGGCATAATCTTGGCGCAAGCCTCAATTCCGATGATGTTTGCCGGGTTGTGGAGGGGTGCCAGAGGCACGCACTGCTGGAGGGCATCCATAACCGCATCGTCAATCATCACAGAACCGCTGAAGATTTCTCCGCCGTGTACCACTCTGTGACCCACTGCGTCAATCTCCTTCATGTCGGAGATAACCCCAACCTCTTTGTCGGTCAGTGCCTCGATGACCATCCGGATGGCGTCGGAGTGATCCTTCATGGCATCCTCTCTGACAAAATTATCTCTGCCGCTGACCTTCTGAGTCAGTTTACCGTCAATACCGATTCTTTCGCAAAGACCCTTTGCCAGAACCTGCTTGGTATCGATGTCGATGAACTGGTACTTCAAAGAAGAACTACCGGCGTTAATGACCAAAATTTTCATAATTCTTTCCTCTTCTTTCCTATATAATTATTTGCTATCCTGTGCCTGTACGCAGGTGATGGCAACCACGCCAACAATATCCTCAGCACTACAGCCACGGGACAGGTCGTTGACCGGTTTTTTGATGCCCTGGGTGATAGGACCGTAGGCTTCCGCCTTGGCAAGGCGCTGGGTCAGCTTGTAGGCAATGTTGCCGGCATTTAAGTCGGGGAAGATGAGGACGTTTGCCTCGCCTGCAATGTTGCTGCCGGGAGCCTTGGACTTTCCAACGGAAGGCACGATTGCCGCATCCACCTGAAGCTCGCCGTCAAGCTGAATGTCAGGGCGCTTTTCTTTTGCCAGCTTGGTTGCCAGCTGCATCTTGTCAACCAGCTCGGACTTGGCACTTCCGTATGTAGAGTAAGAGAGCATTGCCACCTTGGGTTCTGCCTCTACCAGCGTTTTAAAGGATGCTGCAGAGCTAATGGCGATTTCGGATACTGCATCCGCATCGGGATTCTCGTTCAGACCCGCATCGGAGTAGATGAAAGTGCCCTTCTCGCCGTATTCACAATCGGGG
>JAGALN010000095.1 GCA_017625185.1 Clostridia bacterium | reverse complement strand
GTATCCTCTGACATCTCTTCGGGGGGTATTTCCGGCGGAGTCCATTGTCAAGAGTCTTGATTGTGTTGTGAAGAGGAAATAAAATAGTTAGAATGAAAAAGCTCTGTTTGCAGGAACAGAGCTTTTGGATTTTATACATCGTTTTAATATTCCTTCATTAAGGGAACGCATAGTGGTATCGCAGAACAATCGAAAAAGGTTGAAACATTCGCTGTTTTGTGATATGATAAAATAAGAAAACTGTTAAAAAGGAGGCGTAGAAACGATGAAACAGACGAAAAAACAAGGACATATCCTTTTGGATATCCGTTCTTTTTCGAAATACTATAAACCCTACCTTTGGATTATGGCGTTTGATTTGTTATGTGCCTGCCTTTCCACGATTTGCGAACTGGTACTCCCTGTGATTGTCCGGAAGATTACCAATACCGCGGGGCTGGGTAATAGCGGACTTTTGCTGGATACCGTGCTGAAACTGGGGCTTTTGTATCTGTTCCTGCGGGTGGTGGATACCTTTGCCAATTACTATATGGCAAATACCGGACATGTGATGGGTGCCAGAATCGAAACGGATATGCGTCGGGATTTGTTCGCGCATTTGATGAAGCTGGACTTTCACTACTTTGACAATACCAAGGTGGGGCAGATCATGTCTCGGATTTCCAATGATCTGTTCGATATCACCGAGTTTGCCCACCACTGCCCTGAGGAAATCTTCATCTGCACCATCAAGATTGTAGGTTCCTTCATAATATTAAGCCGCATCAATCTCTATTTGACCTTGATTATTTTTGCGCTGCTTCCTTTGATGCTGGTCTCGGTAGCGTTCTTCAGAAAGGGTATGAAGAATGCTTTTAAGAAGCAACGGGAACAGACCGGAGAACTCAATGCCCAGGTAGAGGATACTCTGCTGGGTATTAGGGTGGTGAAGAGCTTTGCCAATGAGGAAATGGAAGAAGAACGCTTTGCCGAGGGCAATAAGAGGTTTTTTGCCACCAAGAAAAACTCCTATAAATATATGGCAAGGTTCCAGGCGTGCACCCGATTTTTTGACGGTGCCATGTATGTGGCAGTTATCATTGCAGGGTCATTATTTATGGTTCGTGGTAAAATTAATGCTGCCGATTTGATTGCCTATCTTTTGTATATCCAGACCTTAATTACCTCCATCCGGAAGCTAGTGGAGTTTACCGAGCAGTTCCAAAGGGGATTGACCGGGATTGAGCGGTTTAACGAGGTCATGTGCGTGGAACCGGGAATTACCGATGCGGCTGACGCTATTGAACTGAATGCTGTTGCGGGAAATATTGAATATAACAACGTCAGTTTTTCCTACGAGGCAGAAAACGGCGAGGTCTTGTCCCATATCAATATTCAGGTAAAAAAGGGCGAAAACATCGCTATTGTAGGCCCCTCTGGCGGTGGAAAAACCACTCTTTGTAACCTTCTGCCCAGGTTTTATGAAATTGCCGATGGCGCCATTACCATCGACGGGCTTCCCATCCAGGAAATTTCCCTCAAATCCCTCCGGGACCACATTGGTGTTGTCCAGCAGGATGTTTATCTCTTTAGCGGAACGGTTCGGGAAAATATCGTGTACGGGGCCCCTGATGCTGCCGATGATGCCGTCATAGAAGCAGCACAGAACGCCGGTGCCCATGAGTTCATTTCCGCTTTGCCGGATGGTTATGATACCTATGTTGGGGAGCGGGGATTAAAGCTCTCTGGGGGACAGAAACAGCGGATTGCTATTGCCAGACTCTTTTTGAAGAATCCGCCAATCCTGATTCTGGACGTAGCCACCAGCGCTCTGGATAACGAGAGCGAACTGCTGGTCCAGAAATCTCTGGAACGTCTGGCGAAAAACCGGACCACCTTTACCATCGCCCATAGGTTGACCACCATTAAGAATGCGACGAAAATCATTGTCTTAACCGAGAATGGTATTGTGGAGGCGGGTACCCATCAGGAACTGATGGAAAAGGGTGGCGAATACGCTAAATTGTATGGACTTTATACATCGCTATAAACAAGACCGGCTATGACAATCATAGCCGGTCTTGTTTATTAGTGTGTAAAGTCAATGGCACATCGTTGCGTAAAGAGGGATAACAAATCCTCTTCGCATAGGGCGCTGGGAGTATCCAAAAAGAGGGAATAGTCCAAGCTGCCGTTCCTCATTATTATATAGATGAAAAGAAATCTAG
>JAGALN010000010.1 GCA_017625185.1 Clostridia bacterium | reverse complement strand
GTTACTGCTGAATCATAAGCAGTCCAGAAAATCCATGTTAGAGGATATGGAGCGCGAATACGAGGGTTATGCCAAAGGTGTTCGTGGTGTTATGACTGCGTACAAAAACGGCGAAATGAAAGGCACAAAAATATATGGCCCGTTGGCACAACTGATTCATACGGAAAAGAAGTATATCACTGCCATTGAAACGGCATTGGGTTCTGCCAACCAAAATATTGTAACTGCCAAGGAAGAGGATGCCAAAGCGGCAATTGAATATTTGAAAAAGAATCATCTGGGTCGGGCAACCTTCTTGCCGGTCAGCGCCATTGAACCAAAAAGATTCCATGAGGACGGAGCGAAAAAAGCCAAAGGGTTTGTTGCCATTGCAGCGGACTTGGTGGAATGTGAGAAAGAGTATCAGGATATCGTCAGCAGTTTTCTGGGCAACACCGTGGTTTGTGATACTCTTGAAAATGCCATTGCTATGGGCAGAAAGTTTGGACACAAATTTCGGATTGTAACCATAGCTGGTGATGTGATGCAGACAGGTGGTGCTATGACCGGCGGCAGTAATCAAAAGACCACGGGTTCCCTCTCCAGAACCGGAGAAATCGAAACCCTTGGCAAGGAGATTATTGCGTTAGAAAAGGCATTGAAACGCCAAGAAGAGGAAAAGAATATCCTTGCAAGCAGGCTTCAGAAGAAACAGGTATTGCTGCAGGAAAAACTCGGTGAGTTTCAGGAGGCACAAAAAGAATCTGTTCGCCTGGATGCAGAAATGCAACATCAAAATGCTATGCTGGAGGCTCTCAATTCCGGTTTCTCTCAGCTTCAGGTAGAACGGGATAGTATCCAACAACGTCTGGAGGATATCGCTCGGGATAAAATGGAAAAAGCAGAGGAAATTACCCGTTGTGATGGGCAGTATTCTGCGTTGGAAGAGCAACTAAAGCGTCTGGAAACAGATTATGCCACACTCTCTGATAAGAATAAGCAGCTTCTTTCCAAGCTAGCTGATTTGAATATCAGCCGCAACACCCTACTTAAGGATATTGAACTTGAGAATGACCGTATTTCCCGCTTGAATACCGAAAAATCCCAAAATGCAATTGCCATGACCGCAAAGAGTGAAGAGATATTGAGGATTCGCAGTGAGATTGAGCGGATGGAAGCAGAAGTGCAGACGCTGGCAGAGGATACACAAAAGCAGGAAAGCGAGCTTTTCCAATTCCGGGATAATTTGGAACAACTTGCCAAGGAAAAGACAGAACTTGATATCCGACTTCGTGAAAAGCAGGCATCCATCAAGGATGTACAAGAGCAGGTATTCCAGTTAACCCAGCAGCAGGGCAAGATGGAGTCCCGTGCGGAAAAGTATGAGATGGAAATTGAGGGGATCGTTGAACGGCTTTTGGAGGAATATGAGCTTCCCTACAGTGAAGCGGCAGAAGTAAAACCCGGAGAAAATTTTGACTATCAGGAGGCGTCTGTTAAGATTCGGTCCCTGCGCGAACAGATTCGAGCGTTGGGAAATATCAATATTGATGCTATTGAGGAATACAAAAACGTGAAAGAACGGTTTGACTTCCTGACAACACAGACCAACGATTTGGAGAAAGCAAGAAGAGAACTGGAGTCTGTGATTACTGAAATGCTCGAAATCATGCAGAGTAGATTTGCAGAGCAGTTTGAGATTATCAACCAGAACTTCAGTCGAGTGTTTTCCTCCCTGTTCGGTGGAGGTCGAGCAAACCTTACCTTAACCGATCCAACCCATGTTCTGGAAAGTGGTATTGAAATCGAGGCACAGCCCCCGGGCAAGAAGTTACAAAGCTTATCCCTGCTCTCTGGCGGCGAAAAAGCTTTTACAGCCATTGCGTTACTCTTTGCCATCCTAGATGTCCGGCCCACCCCTTTCTGCATTCTGGACGAAATTGAGGCAGCTCTGGATGACGTCAATGTTTATAGGTTTGCGGATTACTTAAAGCATTATAGCGATAAAACCCAGTTCATTGTGGTTACACACCGTCGTGGCACCATGGAAACGGCGAATATTCTTTATGGTGTTACCATGCAGGAGCGAGGAATTTCGAAATTACTCTCTCTGGACATAGATGAAATTCAGCAATAGGAGGAAATCATGGGATTTTTCAGCAAAGTAAAAGAAAGTTTAAGCAAAACAAGAGAATCGATCAATGATAAATTCGAGGCAGTGATTCAGGCATTTCGGACTGTGGATGAGGAGTTGTTTGAAGAACTGGAAGAGGTTTTGATTACTGCTGATTTGGGCGTTAACACATCTCTTGAAATTATTGAAAGGCTAAGATCTGCTGCTGCAGAAAAGCACATTACAGAAAGCGCAGGACTAAAGCAAGAGCTTGCTTTGATCTTGAAGGAGATTTTGACCGAGGGCAGTGACAATCAGTTGAAAGCCTTTGGCATGCCTGCGGTCATTATGGTTATTGGTGTCAATGGCGTAGGAAAAACTACCACCATTGGAAAGATTGCCAATATGTATAAGCAGCAAGGCAAAGAGGTGGTGATTGCGGCGGCAGATACTTTTCGGGCAGCAGCCATTGAACAGCTTGAGGTTTGGGCGGATAGAGCCGATGTTCGGTTGATTAAACAGCAAGAGGGTTCTGACCCGGCGGCAGTTATCTATGATGCAATCCGTGCCTGCAAAGGTAGATATGTGGATGTTTTGCTGTGTGACACTGCCGGTCGGTTACACAATAAGAAAAACTTGATGGAAGAATTGAAAAAGATTTATCGAATTCTTGATCGGGAGCTTCCGGAGGGAAGCAAAGAAGTATTGTTGGTGTTAG
>JAGALN010000094.1 GCA_017625185.1 Clostridia bacterium | reverse complement strand
TGTAGGGGTGCTGATTGCCGGTGGCAATCGTCCAGCACTGACCGAGGCGAGAGCCGAGAGGTGCGTCCTCGACGTCCCGCAAGCAAGGATTGTCCTTAACAGTACGCCTCATACGAGGTGCATTCTTTATGCGTTCAGGTCGGTTTCCCGGATGGCTTTTCGTACCGAGAGAACATGGCCCGGCGCCACCGACAATTCATCCACGCCCATTTTCAAAAACCGTTCTGTCAATGCAGTATCCGAGCCAAGCTCCCCGCAGATACCCACCCAGATTCCCTCTTTATGGGCGTTTTCCACCGTCATGGCAATCATCCGCAGCACCGCCTCGCTATGGGGTTCAAAGAAGGAATCTAAATGAGGATTCTGCCGGTCGATTGCCATGGTATACTGGGATAAATCGTTGGTGCCGATGCTGAAAAACTCCACTTCTTTGGCAAGCATATCGGACACCATCACCGCCGCCGGAGTTTCAATCATGATTCCCTGTTCCGGTACCCGGTAGGGGATATCCTCTTTCTTCAGTTCAGCCGTGACCTCTGCCACCACCTCCTGAATCCTACGGACCTCATTGACTGAGGTAATCATGGGATACATCACCGCCAAATCCCCAAAAACAGCCGCACGAAACAGTGCCCGAAGCTGGGTTTTGAAAATTTCGGGGCGGGTCAGGCAAAGCCGGATTGCCCGAAGTCCCATGGCGGGGTTCTCCTCCGGTTCTAAATGAAAATATCCCGCCTGCTTGTCGGCACCGATATCCAGAGTTCGAATAATGGTCTTTTTCCCCGCCATGGTTTCGGCTACCGTCTTATAGATATGGAACTGCTCCTCCTCGGTGGGGAATTTTTCCCGCTCCAGATAGATAAACTCACTTCGGAACAGTCCAATGCCGTCGGCGTCGTTCTGGAGCACCAATGCCAGGTCCTTACTGTTACCAATATTGGCATACAGGCAGATTTTTTTACCATCGAGAGTCACGCTTTCCTTTCCCTTTAGGGACTGGAGCAACTCCCGTTGTTGCCGCTCCTCTTGTTGTTTTTCCTTCATTCGCTCTAAAATCTCCGGTTCGGGTTCCACATAGACAATCCCCTGGGTGCCATTGACAATAACGATTTTCCCATCGATGGTATCATCAAGGGGCAAATCAATCCCCACAATGGCGGGAATGTTCATGGTTCTCGCCAATATGGCAGTATGAGAATTGGCAGAGCCTTTGACGGTAACAAAAGCCAGAACCTTACTCTTATCCAACTGGACCGTTTCGCTTGGCACCAAGTCCTCTGCCGCAAGAATCATGGGTTCTTCCTCCTGCTGACGTTGCTGCTCTCCTCCCGCCAGAATGGTAATCAGGCGTTCGGAGATATCCCTCACATCTTCGGCACGTGCCTGCATATAGGCATCCTCCATGGTAGAGAAGATATTGGAAAAATTCCTGCCAGTGGTTGCCACAGCATATTCTGCATTGACCTTTTGGGTTCTGATGATATGTCGGATGGATTCCTGATAGTCGGCATCCTCCAGCATCATCTGGTGAATCTCAAAAATGGCAGCGTTGGCATCACCCACCTCGGCACAGGCTTTGTCGTACAGCGTTTTGAGCTGCTTCATCGCTGTTTCTTTGGCAGATTCATACCGATTCACCTCCTGCTCCGGCACCTCCACCCGAATCCGCTTTACTGTCACATCTTCTCGGTTATGCACCTTGATTTTTCCAATGGCAATCCCGCCATAGACGCTCTTTCCGTGATATATCCGCATGAGGCTCTCTCCTTTTATAGATTCTCCTTAAAAAACTGCTCAAGACTTACTGCTGCGGTTTCCTCATCCGCCCCCTCTGCGGTTACCCGCAAGGTCTGTCCGCACTTAACACCCAATGCCATTACCGAAAAAATTCGTTTGGCATCCCCGGTTTTCTCTCCACAGCACAGCGTAATGCTTGATTGATACTTTCCCGCCTCCTTGACCAATAATCCCGCTGGTCTTGCATGGATGCCATCTGCATCCTGAATGGTATAAGTAAACTCTCTCATAGAAAGTTCCCCCTTTTCTGTCTGACATTTCTTTTTTCATTGTTGCCATAAAAAGAAAAAAATATCCAAGCAATAGCTTGGATATTCTAGTCTTTCAAAATTTTATTAAATTCCCGTTGCCGATGCCGACTGCAAAAGCTCCTCCACTTCTTCTGCCGTTCCCAATCCTTGGGAGAATGCAGTGGCACTGCCGGAGCAAATTCCTTTTAAAAATGCGGTTTCATAATCCTCCGTTTCCAGATAACCGACAAGAAAACCTGCCACAGTGGAATCACCGGCACCGGTAGAATTGACCACTGTTCCCTTGGGTGCTTCAGCCGCAAAGCCCTTGCCGTTTTCCGTCGCCAGAACCGCACCCTGACCTGCCATAGAAACCAAAACATTCCGAGCACCCTGCTTTTGCAGTTTTCTGGCATACTCTGCCGCCATCTCCTTGGTGTTAATTTCCACCCCGAAGATATCCCCCAGCTCATGATGGTTGGGTTTGATGAGAAAAGGCTGATAGGGCAAGGTCTGCAACAGGGCATCTCCCTCGGTATCCACTGCCACATTGACACCCTTTCCCTGAAGGTCTGCCATGATATCCCGGTAGATGCTCTCGGGAAGACCCTTGGGTATGCTCCCTGCCAGAACCAGAAAATCCCCCGACTCCAAACCGGCAATCTGTGCTTTCAAAGCCTCCAGTTCCCGCTCTGTCACCTTAGGACCTGGAGCATTGATTTCGGTTTCGGTACCCGCCTTCAGTTTCACATTGATGCGGGTGTTCCCCTCTGCCAAGTACACAAATTCGGGGACACATCCCTCGCAAATCAGATACCGTTCCAGCTCCTTACCGGTAAAGCCTGCCGCAAAACCAAGGGGAACGGAATTGATCCCCAGATGCTTCAGCATAATCGAAACGTTAATCCCCTTGCCCCCGGGCAAAAAAGCGGTTTCACCGGCACGGTTCACCTGTCCGTTCCGATAGTCGGGGACCTTGACCACATAATCAAGTGCCGGATTCAGTGTCAATGTATAAACCATGACGCGCTCCTTCTAAATTGCTACGATTTCATCGCCGGTATCCTTAATCAAGGGCAACCGTTCCAGATAGATGATATCCTCTCTGTCAGCGGCATCCCCCTCTGCCAGAACCGCCATCCGTCCAACAATCTCGCCACCAACCTCGGTAACCAGCTTTTCCAGGGCTGCCAAAGACTCCCCCGTGCTGATTACATCATCCACAATCAGGACTCTTTTTCCCCGCATTGCCTCTGCATCGGTGCCGCCGATGCAAAGTGTCTGCCGGCTGACGGTTGTGATGGAGTTCACATAGGTAGTATGTAAATCCTGCATATAGATTTTGGGACCTTTTCTTGCTACAATATAGTTTTGGGCACCCGCCTGCCGTGCCATTTCATAAAGAAGAGGAATTCCCTTACACTCTGCGGTAATCATAATATCATACTCCGGAGCCTTCTCCAGAAGTGCCTTTGCCGTCGCCTTGGTAATCTCCACATCACCAAACATGATAAACGCCGCAATATACAAATCGTCGTGGACATTACAGAGGGGCAAATCCCGTTTCAGTCCTGCAATTTCCATGGTATAAACCTGATTTTTCATCAAACCGCCTGCTTTCTTTATTGGTTTTTGATTTCCTGAAGCGCCCTTGCCAGCTGTGCCGGGCAGGAGGTTCCTCTGCCGTTGCAGTCAATCCCCTCCAAAAGGCGAATTACTTTTTCGATTTCCATGCCGTCTGCCAGAGCCGCAACCCCTTGGGTGTTTCCGCTGCAGCCGGAGATAAACTTAATATTTTGCACCGTTTTGCCGTCCGATTCAAACTGAATCTCCCGAGAACAAACGCCACGGGTGCGATAACTGTATTTTTCCATATTTATTCTGCTCCTTTATGTCCTTTTGAAAGCAAACCATTCTATTACGGACCGTCGAGGACGCCGGTCCCTACAATACGGTTTCATCAAGACTTATTCTATCATAAGCTTTCCACGGCTGTCAACTCAAATTCTATCGGCAAAATGAACCGCAAGCTCTCCTATGGCATCAGTTCGCTCCTGAATCTTATGGCGAATTCCCTCTCCTGCCTCCCCGAATAGAGGGGTTGGCTGGTAGTTATTCCGCTCTGCTACCGAGCTGATACTACAAGGATACACCTGCCATTTGGTCTCGGGCAAAACCTTGCCCTCCCCTACCAAGAAAGTTTGCTGAAAAATCATGGTATCTTTATCGGTAGGGTTCTGGTTGCCACCAAAACAGAAATTGCCAAGACTATAGGCAATCATCTTTCCCTTATATTCTTCCAATCCTTGAAGAACATGGGGATGATGACCCATCACCAAATCAGCCCCCGCATCAATGGCAGCATGGGCAATTTCTCTCTGCCGCGGCGTAGGAATTGCCTCTCCCTCGATGCCCCAATGAACCTGAACCACAATCAGTTCCGCACCCTCATTTTTAACCTGCTCCATGGTTTGGGGAATCATATTAAGTGCCGAGCCGTTCAAATCGTACAGACCAATCATACCTACCTTGACGCCATCTATCTCTTTCACTATGGTATGTAAATTTTCTACCCACCAAACGCCAACGGTGCCCAGTGCCTCCTTGGTATCGGCAAGACTGATTTCCCCATAGTCTAAACTATGATTATTGGCAAGGGTAACCGCCTCCACACTGCCTGCGGTCAGGATACTGACATATTCCGGGTTCCCCCGAAAGGCATAGGTTTTTTCCTGCCTTGTTCCCCGCTTGGTCAGGGTTCCCTCCAGATTCACCATGGTCAGATCGTCTTTCCCAAAAATCGGCAAGACATTCCGGAGGAACCAACCGTAATCCCCCTCTTGTTCCTCCACCTCTCTGGGTAAGGTCTGTCCCCCAAAGGCAACGTCGGTACCTAAGGTACAGTCCCCGGCACAGGAGATGGTAATGCTCCTAATCCTTTGTTCTGCCGATTCCTTTGTGACAGGAATATCCCCCCTACAACCGGAAAGAAGCATAAGCAGGCTTAAGACAAGATACAGTTTGGTTTTCATAGGGTCTACCTCCTTTCAACCCTCATTTTTTATCAAGCTTCGGCATCTTCTTCCAACGCCTCAATATAAAAACTTACAGGTCTAAATCCATCGTTACAAGAAATCATGGCAGTTTTGGGGTTTTTCATCCACCCGTCGTAAAAGTTTCCGCCACCGTGGGACAAAGCCATGACAAAAGGAGATACTGTTTCCCATGCACTACGACAGAATCCATCCGGTTTCTCCCATCCGTTTGCTATAAAAACTTGTCCTTCTTTTAAATCACAGGCGTGTTCGATTGGATTTTCATATTGCGCCATCAAATCATCATAATGCACTTTTTTCATTATTGTAATACGACATTTCTTCATTTTGTTGCTTCTCCTTACTATGATTTTGTCAAGTTAGGGACAAAAAATATTATACAATTTCAAGAACTTTTGCCTGCTCTTGAATAAACTGTTGTCGCTCTTCCTCGCTGCCTTCATACTTTCTCTGTTCAAAAACTAACCATACTAATTTATGTGCTGTTTTTGAGATTGTTATTTCACAAATTAGATTCCCTCCATCATCAACAAATCTATTTAAAGAACAAATAACATGTTCCGCTATTTCTTTTTCTTCATTGTTCTCGTCATTGTATTTTAATGTTATTGTCATGCTTGAAATAACTCCAATTGCACCGACAGAAAAATCTGTTGCATATCCTTGCATAACAATTTGTTTATCTGTTATTTCCTGCTCGTAAATATATTCTAATATCTTCATTACATCATTAACATCTGAACTTGGAGCGTTGACTCCCATTTTTATAAATAAATCTGCCATTTCTTTTCTCCTTTTTTATCAAAACCCAAACATAATTCTGCTTGTATTAAGTCAGAAAAAAATTTGTCCCTTGTATATCAAACTTTATGATTTTGTCAAGTTAGGGACAAAAAAATTTTTATTTTTTTCAAACCACCTTGACACAATTATTCCATTATAATATGAATAATTATAAGTATCGCTAAAATAATTATAATTATTTTTATTATTATTTATTTTATT
>JAGALN010000093.1 GCA_017625185.1 Clostridia bacterium | reverse complement strand
GAATCTATTTATAGGAGGAAAGAGATATGTCAACTTACATGGCAAAAGCAAATGAAGTCGAGAAAAAATGGTATATCATTGACGCTGCTGGTAAGCCTCTGGGCCGTGTAGCTGCAACCGCTGCTACCATCTTAAGAGGTAAGCATCGTCCTCAGTACACCCCCGGTGTAGATTGCGGTGAGTATGTAATCATCATCAACGCAAAGGACGCTGTTCTGACCGGCAACAAGCTGGAGCAGAAGAAATGGTACAGACACACCGGTTACATCGGTCACCTGAAGGAAGTGTCCTATAAGGAACTGATGGCAACCCGTCCTGAGAAGGCAATGGAGCTGGCGATTGCGGGTATGCTTCCCCACAACACTCTGGGAAGAACCGCACTCAAGAAGCTGCGGATTTATAAGGACGCAGAACATCAACATCAGGCTCAGACACCCGTTGTCTGGGAACAGAACTAAGAAAGGGGACTAAAGAATCATGGCAAACGTACAGTATTACGGAACCGGTAGAAGAAAGAAGTCTGTTGCCAGGGTTAGATTGGTACCCGGCAAAGGCGAAATCATTATCAACAAGAGAAGCATTGACGAATACTTTGGTCTGGAAACCTTAAAGGTTGTTGTAAGACAGCCGCTGGAACTGACCAAGACCACCGGCAAGTTCGACGTTCTGGTTAACGTACAGGGCGGCGGCTTTACCGGTCAGGCAGGTGCAATCCGTCACGGTATCGCAAGAGCTCTTCTGGAGGTTGATGAGGAATACAGAGCAGAATTGAAGGCTGCAGGTTACCTCACCCGTGACCCCAGAATGAAGGAAAGAAAGAAGTACGGCTTGAAGGCTGCAAGAAGAGCTCCGCAGTTCTCAAAGAGATAATTCCATTTCAAACAATCAAAAAGGCACCCGAGTGGGTGCCTTTTTTGCGTACTTTTCAGAGATTTACAGCCAGATGCGGTGACCATACATTTTGTTCACCATTCTTCTGGCTTTTTTAATGGTTTTTTTGTCAATGAGCATGGCGCCTACGCCCAGCATAGCACCGGCAATGAGTCCGGTTGAGAATTTTCCCATGGTATCATCCTCCCTTTTGAATCATTTCTTTTTCTTACCTAGTATTTGTAAAAGCGTTATAAAAATTCAATGGATTTTCTAGCAATTATTTACATTAAAACCTCCAAAATTTCTTGACGAATCGCTATTTTTGGTGTATTATAGAGAATGACACACTATTTTTTATCCGCCCGTATGGAATGGGGCGGAGAAAACAAGAATAACTACAAATGTTTCTGATAGCAAAAGGGATTCCGACATAGGGAGGAGCGATACCCCTTAGCTCGGTTGAAAGGATGGAAAAACAGATGAAAATTGGAATCATGGGTTTTGGAGTTGTTGGCAGCGGGATCGGCGAGATCATTGCCAATTCTCCCGATGGTCTTGAAAAACGGAGCGGAGAGGTTATTGAAATTGCAAAGATTCTGGATTTGCGGGACTTTCCGGATAGTCAATTCAAATGCTTTACCAAGGAATTCAACGATATTTTAGAGGATGAGGAAATCGGTATTGTAGCTGAGGTTATGGGTGGTACCGAGCCGGCGTACACCTTTACCAAGAAGCTGCTTATGGCAGGGAAGAGCGTGGTATCCTCCAACAAGGAGCTGGTGGCAAAGCACGGCACCGAGCTTTTGCAAATTGCCAAAGAAAATAATGTCAGCTACCTTTTTGAAGCCAGTGTTGGCGGCGGCATTCCCATCATCCGTCCTTTGTATTCCAGCCTTTCTGCCAATGAACTGACCGATGTTTACGGTATACTAAACGGTACCACGAACTACATTCTGACCCAGATGATCAAAGAGGGCGAGAGTTTTGAAGCTGCTTTAAAGGGTGCCCAGGAAAAGGGCTATGCCGAGAAGGATCCCACCGCAGACGTGGAGGGACACGACACCTGCCGGAAGACGGCAATTTTAGCGTCCCTTGCCTTTGGAACCTATGTTAACAGTGAAGAAATTCAGACCGAGGGTATTACCAAAATTACGTTAGAAGACGTTGCCTATGCCGAGGAAATCGGCGGCGTGATTAAGCTTCTGGGGATGGCATCCAAGGAGGACGACGGTGTTTATGCAAGAGTTTGTCCGGCGATTCTCAAAAAAGAAAATCCCCTTGCCGGGATTGACGGTGTCTTTAACGGAATTATGGTTAAGGGTGAGGGCATTGGCGATGTGATGTTCTATGGGCGTGGTGCAGGTTCTCTGCCCACGGCAAGTGCGGTGGTTTCCGATATTATTGATGCGGTCAAGCATCAGGGCAGCCATATCGGTCTTGGCTGGAAGGAGGGTGTCCCCGGCTACTTAAAGGATGCCGGGGAGCAGGAATTCGCTTTCTATATTCGCATGAGCGGTCAGCCGGACGTCAAGGTAGAGGGGATGCGTGTCATCACTCTGCCGGAGCTTGCCGATGAATTTGCAGTGATAACCCCCAAGTTGAACGGTAAAGCGGCAGCTGATTTACTGGATGACTTGAAGCAGAACCACGAAATCTTAGGAACCATAAGGCTGGTGGCAGAATAATGATAAAAGTAAGAGTGCCTGCAACAAGCGCCAACCTGGGCCCGGGGTTTGACAGTATGGGATTGGCACTGGGACTTTACAACTATGTTACCGCAGAGGAAACCGATGGAGGTCTTGTCATAGACATTCTGGACGAGAGCCGCAAGTTTTTAGCAAAGGACGAGCGGAACCTGGTCTACAAATCGATGAAAGCGGTGTTTGAGAAAGTAGGATATTCCGTCAAGGGGCTCCACCTGACATTGGAGAATAATATCCGGGTTACACGGGGACTTGGCAGTAGCAGTGCCGGAATTGTATCGGGTTTGGTTGCCGCCAATGCCATGAGCGGGAGTCAGTTATCCCAGGAGGAACTGTTGTTTCTTGCGGCAGAGCTGGAGGGGCATGCGGATAATGTGACCCCTGCACTTCTGGGCGGCTTTACCATATCGGTCAAGCAGAGAAATCAGATTCGGTATGTGAAGACGGAACTGAAAGACGATTTACGGTTTGCGGCGTTCATTCCTGATTTTTATCTGCAAACCAAAAAGGCACGGGGGATTCTTCCTCATTCGGTGTCCATGCGGGATGCGGTTTATAATACCGGTCATAGTGCTCTCCTTGCGGCGAGTATCATGACTGGAAAGTACGAGAACATCCGGACGGCGGTGGGAGATAAGCTTCATCAAAGATACCGGAAACGATTGGTTCCCAAAATGGACGAGATGTTCCGGAACTGCTATGAAAAAGGTGCCCTTGGGGTTTACTTGAGCGGAGCTGGACCCACCATCGTTGCCATTGTCCATCGAGACAATACCGAGTTTGAGATAAACATGAAGCAGGTGCTTCAGCAGAAGATGCCGGATTGGGAGTTGCAGATGCTCTCTGCAGACAATACCGGTGCAGTGATTTTATAAAAGATTCAAATGGCGGAGGAATCCGTTTGATGTTAAAAATGGAGGGATTAAAAGTGGGACTTATTGTACAAAAGTTTGGCGGCAGTTCTGTGGCTGATGCGGCAAAAGTCATGAATGTGGCAAATCGTGTTGTGGATACTGTTAAGGAGGGCAACAAGGTTGTGGTCGTTGTATCTGCTCAGGGCGATACAACCGATGACTTGATTGAAAAGGCGAATGAAATCAATCCTGCGGCATCCAAGCGGGAAATGGATATGTTATTGTCCAGCGGCGAGCAGATTTCGATTGCTCTGTTGGCAATGGCGGTGCAGACATTGAATTGCTCGGTGATTTCTTTAACCGGCTGGCAGGCGGGATTCCAGACCAATGCGGCACCCGGCAACGCCAGAATTGACAAAATCAACACCGAACGTCTGCTTTCCGAGCTGGATAATCACAAGGTTGTGGTTGTAGCAGGTTTCCAGGGTATCAATAAATATGATGATATTACCACCTTGGGTCGTGGCGGTAGCGATACCTCGGCGGTGGCTCTTGCGGCGGCTCTGGGGGCAGATAAATGCGAAATTTATACCGATGTGGACGGCGTTTATACTGCTGACCCTCGTATTGTTCCCGGCGCAGTAAAGCTGGATGAAATCACCTATGACGAGATGCTGGAACTGGCAAGTTTGGGTGCTAATGTGCTCCATAACCGTTCGGTAG
>JAGALN010000092.1 GCA_017625185.1 Clostridia bacterium | reverse complement strand
GCAATCGTCCAGCACTGACCGAGGCGAGAGCCGAGAGGTGCGTCCTCGACGTCCCCCAAGGACTGTCCTTAACAGTGCGCCTCCTAAGAAGCCTCTTTTTCCGTTAGTTATCGCAACCGGAGAGCTGCTTGATGAGGCAAGCCACCGAGGTTATCAGGAGTGAGAAAAGGGCCAGCAGAAGACCTGCAAAGATAGCACCAATGACACTGGTGGCAGCAAAGGTAACTGCCAGAAGTACCAGAGAGAGTAAAATGGTACCCAAGCTACCAATGATCAGGGTTGTCAATGCGGTGCATACACAGGTTCCGACACCAAAGCCGTTTGTGGCGGAAGTAGCGAGGGCGGTTGCCCCCAGAAAAACCACAGCAATTCCGAAAACAACCCATAAAAAAGCCGGTGTTAAGGCGATATGCCGCTGAATGTGAGAAAACCTGTGATGATACCGATAATAATGCTTGCCACAACGGACAAAGCAGTACAATCGCACTTATATCCGCAATTACAATTGTTCATCATTTTCATATTCACCTCCCATAGCAGTATATGAGAAAACTGTCGAAAAGGGAACAAGTTTTTCTTGAAAAGCCGTAGTGTATGTGATATGATGAATTGGTAGGGACCGGCGTCCCCGACGGTCCGCAGAAATGGAAAATGCGGATTGAAAATGTATACCAAAAAGAGATGTGGCTTATAAAACAGGAGGAAAAACCTATGAAATCGTTCATTGCGTCGGATATCCATGGCTCTGGCACCTATTGCCGACAGTTACTGGATGCTGTTGACCGAGAGAATCCGGATAAAATCTTACTCTTGGGAGATTTGCTCTATCATGGTCCCCGCAACCCTTTGCCTGCGGGGTATGCCCCCAAGGCAGTGGCGGAAATGCTCAATGGAATGAAAGAAAGACTCCTTTGTGTTCGGGGCAACTGCGATTCCGAGGTGGACCAGATGATGCTGGAATTTCCCATATTAAGCGATTCCGCTTTGGTTTGCTGGGAGGGAATGACCATCTATGCAGCCCATGGACATCACGATTTTCCGCCTTTGCAGGCGGGTGATGTTGTTCTGTCCGGACATACCCACATTCCTGATTGCAAAGAGGAAGAGGGCGTTCGGTACTTCAACCCCGGTTCGGTTTCCATTCCCAAAGAGGATTCCTGGCACGGGTATATGGTGCTGGAGAACGGCGTGTTTACATGGAAGAACCTTTCTGGAGAGATACAAAGGGTAGAGAATTTGTAGGGACCGGCGTCCTCGATGGTCCGAAAAAATGGAACAATATTTTTTCGATAGAAAAGAAGCACGAACAAAACTGTTCGTGCTTCTTTGAGTTGTATTCAAATTCTATCCCAAAATCAGTTTCAAGAAGGTTTTCTTTCCTTTTTTAATAATCAGTTCGCCGTCTGTAAAGAGATCAGGCGTTACCATCATGTCAATAGCGGTAACCTTTTCCCCGTTGATGGAGAGGCCGTTTTGCTGAATCAGCCGTCTTCCCTCACCCTTGGAGGGGATTAGATTGACCTGAACCAGCAAGTCCAGAACGTTCATGCCGTCTGCTAAATCTGCTGCTGCGACGGTTTCGGAGGGCATGTTGGAGGTGTCGCTGCCACCGCTAAAGATTGCCATTGCCGCGTCGTTGGCAGCCTTGGCAGCCTCCTCGCCGTGTACCATCTTGGTAACCTCATAGGCAAGAACACACTTAACCTTATTCAGTTCCTGACCCTCTAACTTCTCGTATTCTGCAATCTGCTCCATGGGCAGGAAAGTAACCAGCTTGAGAAGACGGATTACATCCTTATCATCAACATTTCTCCAGTATTGATAGAAGTCATAGGGGGAAACCTTTTCGGGGTCCAGCCAGAGAGCACCCTTTTCAGTCTTGCCCATCTTCTTGCCCTCGGAGGTGGTCAGCAGGGTAAAGGTCATGCCGTAAGCTTGCTTGCCCTCCTTCCGGCGAATCAGCTCAATACCGCCGATGATGTTGGACCACTGGTCGTCGCCGCCGAATTCCATGATACAACCAAAGTCCTTGTTGAGCTTATAGAAGTCAAAGCTCTGCATTAACATATAGTTAAATTCCAGGAAGGTAAGACCTTTTTCCATCCGGGACTTGTAGCACTCTGCGGTTAGCATCTTGTTGACAGTAAAGTGAACGCCTACCTCTCTCAAAAAGTCCACATAGTTCTGCTTTAAGAGCCAGTCCGCATTGTTTACCATCAATGCTTTGCCGTCTTCAAAGTCAATAAACTTGGACATCTGTACCTTAAAGTTATCCGCATTATGCTGGATTTCCTCCTGGGTAATCATGGGACGCATATCCGCCTTGCCGGTGGGGTCGCCCACCATGGTGGTGCCGCCGCCTAACAGAATGATGGGACGGTGTCCTGCGTTCTGCATGTGCTTCATGACAATCAGCTGCATGAAATGACCGATGTGCAGACTGTCTGCCGTGGGGTCAAAGCCGATGTAGAAGGTGATTTTTTCCTCGCCGAGGATTCTGCGGATTTCTTCTTCGTGGGTGGTCTGGGCAATCAGCCCACGCTCCTGTAATACATCAAATACGTTTTTCATAACGGGATTCCTTTCTCTATTCAATCTCTTCTGCGGGAATGGTAACTTCTTTGGTGATGGCAATGGCAAGCTCCTCTAACTGTTTGGGGTCAACATGGGAGGGGGAGCCACTCATAAGCTCTGCCGCCGTCTGGACCTTGGGGAAAGGAATGACATCACGAATGGAGTCACAACCTGCCATAATCATAACCAGACGGTCAAGTCCG
>JAGALN010000009.1 GCA_017625185.1 Clostridia bacterium | reverse complement strand
GAAAGCACACAGTTCCCGGTATCAAAATGAGCGACAAGCTGTTTTAAAACCATCTCGTCATTCACCTGTTTAACCGCATCTGCAAACTCTAGAGGCTGATATCCCGCTAAAATATGACGGATAAAGGCGTTCCCCATCCGTTCCACACTATTGAACATCCGGATATTCCCCGAAATCAGCACCTTTCTTGCTCTTGCCAGCTCCTCTGCCGGGATTCCGCCTTTTTGAAGAGTTTCCAACTTCTCCTTAACCTTTTGGTAGACCTTCTCCGGTTGGTTGGACTCGCCGCCCAGTAGAGTAAAGCCATAGGTCTTTGCAATTTCGGTTTCAGCACCAAAAGAACTATCAATCAGTCCTTCCTCGTAAAGTTCCATATAGAAATCGCTGCTCTTGCCAAAGACCGCCTCTAAAATCAGCTCATTGGCAATCTCCCGCCGGAGCCGGGATACTGCATCGGTTTCAGTGGATGTTTCCTTAAACCCAATCCGAAACAGGGGTCTGGACACCAGCAACTTCTGTTCAATCATTTCCTGCTTCCGCTCTTTGGGTTCACTGACCTCGCCCCGGGGAATCTGTCCCAGGTTCCGGCTTGCGTCTACATATTTGTCCACATAGGTCATGGCCTTTTCTAATTCCACATCCCCCACCAGAACCAGCACCATATTGGCAGGGTTATAGAAGGTGTTGTAGCACCGATAAAGCAGGTCCGGAGTGATGTGAGAGATACTCTCCACCGTTCCGGCAATATCAATCTTGACAGGGTTCTCATGGTACATAGCAGAGAGGGCATTGAAAAAAACCCTCCACTCGGCGTCATCATCATACATCTTGATTTCCTGACCGATAATCCCCTGCTCCTTTGCCACATTCTCCTGGGTAAACCAGGGGCGATTTACAAATTCCAGTAAGATATCCAAATTCTCATAGAACTTATCGGTACAAGAGAACAAATATGCCGTCATATCAAAGCTGGTGAAAGCATTGCTGCTGGCACCGGTTTTGGCAAACAAGTCAAAGGCGTTGCCCCCATCCTCCTGCTCGAAGAGCTTATGCTCCAAATAATGGGCGATGCCATCGGGAACGGTGGTCATCTCCTTCTCCCCGGGCACCTGAAAGCATCGGTCAATGGAACCATACTCGGTGCCATAGATGGCATAGTACTTACTGAATCCCTTTTTGGGGAATACATAGACCTTTAAGCCGCTTTCATGGATTGCAAACTGCATCTCCTCCTGTAATTGTTCGTTAAAAACCCGCTTACTTTCCATCTATGCTTCCTCCTCCCCGCCGCTGCCTTTTAAGAAATACACCGTATCCAAAGTGACTTTCTCCATGACAGCTACAATCTCTTCCTTGGTAACCCTGGTAAGGCAGGAGAGCAGTTCTTCCAGACTCTGCTCCTGTCCTAAGATTGCCTGGCTCAAATAATAATCCTCCTTTGCCCGGAGGCTATCCTCCATAGAACGAAGACCGTTTTCCAGATATTTTTTCGCCGCCATTAATTCGGCGTCCTCGATTTCGCCCCTCTGCATCTTCCCAAGCTGGACCATGATTTCATCATACGCCGCCTGGAAATTCTCTGTCTGGATGCCGGAGCTAATCATCATGACGCTCTTTAGCCGATCCGTTCTTGCCGCCGCATAATAGGCAAGGCTGAGCTTTTCTCTTACATTATTAAAGAGCTTTGAGAAAGGACTTCCCCCAAAAATGCAGCTGCCCAGCATCAGGGCATAATACTCCCGCTCCGTTGGGTTCACCCCGCAGCAAAGACCCATGGAAATCTTGCTCTGGGACGCCTGCATTTCCTCCACAACCATCTGGGGCTCCTGTCGCTTGGACAGTGCAGGCTCTGTCTTAGGATAGGTTGCGCATCTGGGGGACAACACCTCGTCCAGAACACTTATCACCTGGTCCTCCACCTGGTCTGTTACGGTACCGCCCAGAAAAACGTCCACCTTTGCAGTCTGTAAAAGTTCTTGGTAGAATCCATATAGCTTTTCGGGGGTAATGCCATCCAAATCCTCTACATAGCCTGCTTCGAACATCCCATAGCCATCGGCTCCAAACATAGCCTCCCGGCACTTGCTGTCTGCATATTCCTTTTTGTCATTGATGAGTCCCAAAATCGACTCCCGAAGATTCTCCTTTTCGCTCTCCACATACTCCGGCAGAAAACCGCCGTTCTCTACCTTAGGCGAAAAGACAAACTCTCTGAGAAAGTCCAGCACCTGCACCGTCAGGTTTTCCCCGATATAGGTATCGGCAATGTACTCCATTGTCACATACAGAACCTCGCCATCCCCTTTCATCCGGACACCAGCACTACAGGAGGCGCTGTATAAATCCGCCAGATGCCGTGCCATGTCAGAAAGCTTGGGGTATTTTTGAGTTCCACGCTTAAGCACCGAGGGAAGCAACGCCGCCATGGTTACAGTTTCCCGTTTCAAAGGGATATGAAAGAAAAGGCTTAAGGTATTGGTTTTAAACTTGGTGTTTTCCAAAATCCGCAGGTCAACACCGTCGCAAATTCGTTTGGTTCGCATATCGCTCACTCCTTGTTACATACTTTACCTATTGTTCCATTTTTCGGTTAGAACATACACGATAGGAAAAGCGGACACCACAAAAAGAGATGTCCGCCTCTGTTTCTTGTTTAGCCCGGAGGCCAGCCTAAATTTCTGCCTGCCAAAACATGGAAGTGGAGATGCCCCACTGTCTGTCCGCCGTCCTTGCCGCAGTTGTTCACAATCCGGTATCCGGCATCGGCAAAGCCCTGCTCCTTGGCAAGCTTTGCTGCAACTGCGAAGATGTGTCCTACCACACCGGCATTTTCTTCGGTTAGTTCATTGGCAGAAGCAATGTGTGCCTTGGGAATCAAGATGATATGGGTGGGTGCCTGAGGGTCAATATCCAAAAACCCGTAGACCAAATCATCCTCATAGACCTTTGTGGAGGGAATCTCTCCCGCCGCAATTTTACAGAATAAACAATCCATCATGATTCCTCCTATTTCAATTGAGATTCTACAATGCCGTCAACCAAAGCCAGTGCTTCCTCTGCTTTTTCAGGATTCTTGCCGCCTGCTTGTGCGGATTCCGGCTTACCGCCGCCACCGCCGCCCATGGCCTTGGCAACCTCAGAAATAATCTTACCCGCATGAGCACCTTTGGCTACTGCTCCGGGAGTTGCCATCGCGATAATGCTCACCTTATCAGTGCCCTTGGACGCCAGGACAATCACCGCATTTTCCTGATTCCGCTTCAGGGTATCTCCGGTTTCCCGCAGTGTGTTCATATCCATATTATCATCCATCAGCCTTGCCACAACAGCAACGCCGCCAATTTCCTTGGCGTCGTCCATCAGGTTGCCCGCTGCCGCCGACGCCATCCGGCTCTTTAAGCTTTCCACCTCACGGCGGCTTTCCTTGAGCTCTTCAGTCAAGGATTCTGCCTTATGTTTCAGCTCCTTGGGGCTGGTTTTTAAAACCTGTGCCGTTTCCTGAATCAAGGTTTCCTTTTCCTCTAACAGCTGGAGTACCCCCAGACCGGTGACACCCTCAATTCTCCGGACACCGGCAGCCACACCGGTTTCGGATACAATCTTGAAAAGACCCAACTTCCCGGTGGATTCAGCATGGGTACCGCCACAAAGTTCCAGACTGTAATCCCCCATCTTGACCACCCGGACGGTTGCACCATACTTTTCACTAAAGAGTGCAACTGCACCCATCTGCCGTGCCTCATCAATAGACGTTTCAAAGCACTCGATGGAAAGATCCTTTAAGATTTCACGGTTTACCTGTTCTTCTACCTTGCGAAGTTCCTCGGCGGTCATTGCTTGGAAATGAGAAAAGTCAAACCGCATTCTGTCCTCGGATACATAGGAGCCTGCCTGTGCTACATGGTTGCCCAGCACATCTTTTAAAGCGGCCTGCAACAAATGCACCGAAGAATGGTTCCGGCGAATCTTTTGTCTGCGTTCCTTGTCAAACTTGGTATCTACAACGTCTCCTACTTTCAGGGTACCATTTTCTACCACACCCTTGTGAAGGAACTTGCCATTCTTCTTTTTGGTATCGGTAATTTTCACCTTTACCGTTGCATTCTCCAGAACACCGGTGTCCCCTACCTGACCACCGCTCTCTGCATAGAAGGCGGTCTTGTCAAGCACCAGAATAAGTTCATCTCCAGCAGCGACACTCTCTGTCAGCTTGCCGTCTTTGCCAATGCCCAGAACCTTGGCAGATACGCTATCCTTATCGTAGCCGTCAAAGACAGTATTGCCCTCGATGACCGCAAAGATATCCTCTTCCCAAGCAGCATCCTCCATATCTCCCCTGGCAGTTCTTGCACGGTTCTTCTGGTCCTCCATCCGCTTGCGGAAGTCCTCTTCATCCACCGAACAGCCGCTCTCTGCCGCAATCTCACGGGTTAAATCAATGGGGAATCCATAGGTGTCATAGAGTTTAAACGCCTGTTCGCCGGAAAACTCAGTCTTACCGGCAGCCTTATTCTCCTCCAGATAGCCTTTTAAGATTTCCAGACCCTGGTCGATGGTTTCGGCGAATCTTCCCTCTTCCGTCTTGATCACCTTTTCAATATAATCAAAGTTCCGAGAAAGCTCGGGATATGCACTCTCGTTCTCCTGCGCAACCGTCTTGGCAAGCTGGTAAAGGAACGCTCCCTCGATACCAAGGAGTTTTCCATGCCGTGCCGCTCTCCGGAGAAGTCTGCGGAGAACATAGCCACGTCCCTCATTGGAGGGAAGCACACCGTCAGATACCAAAAAGACGGTGCTACGGATGTGGTCGGTGATAACACGAAGGGAAATGTCGGTTTCCTTGTCCTTGCCATATTCCACCTTTGCCATAGCAGCTGCGGTATCTAAAATCTTACGGATGGTATCTACCTCAAAAATCGAGGTTACACCCTGCATGATACAAGCCATTCTCTCAAGGCCCATACCGGTATCAATGTTGGGATTTTCCAGACGGTTGTAGTTGCCGTTCTCGTCCTTATCAAACTGGGTAAATACCAGATTCCAGAACTCGACGAACCGGTCACACTCACAACCGACTGCACAGTCGGGGCTGCCACAACCAAATTCCTCGCCACGGTCAAAGTAGATTTCAGAGCAGGGACCGCAGGGCCCCGTACCGATTTCCCAGAAGTTGTCCTCCTTGCCGAGATACACAATCCGATCAGGGCTTACACCAACATTCTTCACCCAAAGTTCGGTGGTTTCCTGATCTTCTTCATAAACGCTGACCCAAAGACGATCCTCGGGGATTTCCAGAACCTTGGTAATGAACTCCCATGCCCACATGGTAACTTCGGTCTTGAAATAGTCGCCAAAGGAGAAATTACCCAGCATCTCAAAGAAGGTGCCGTGCCGGGCAGTCTTACCGACTGACTCAATATCCGGGGTCCGGATACACTTCTGGCAGGTGGTTACCCGCTTTCTGGGCGGAGTTTCCTTCCCTAAAAAGTAGGGTTTTAAAGGAGCCATACCCGCATTAATCAAAAGTAAGCTGGCATCCCCCTGGGGCACCAGCGGAAAAGACGGTAACCGCAAATGCTCTTTGCTTTCAAAGAAAGCAAGGAATTTTTCTCGTATTTCATTCAATCCCAGTTTTTCCATTGTAATTCCTCTTTTCATCCGTTGGGGCAGTTATCTGCATAATCCGCCATCCTAGTTTTTTCACTCTATTATAACAAGAAAACCTTGCTCCGTCAAGTGGCATCTGCCGTTTTCTCGGGTTTTCCTTGACAAAATCCCATCGACATGATAAAATAGGAAAGGATTTGCGGGCGTGGCGGAATTGGCAGACGCGCCAGATTTAGGTTCTGGTGGCAACCCCGTGCAGGTTCAAGTCCTGTCGCCCGCACCACCAACAAAAAGCTTACAGGATTTGACTGTAAGCTTTTTTCGTGCATGTTTTATTAAGCGGATGCTTCCTCGTAATCGTCCTCATATAGCCTATCACTTTCGCCGAGTGATAGGCTACGCACTTTATTTTCTATATCATCAATTCATTTTATTTTGTTTCCTATATAGCAAATATGAATATATCGTTGGAATAATAACAAGT
>JAGALN010000091.1 GCA_017625185.1 Clostridia bacterium | reverse complement strand
TATCCATCAAGAAGGCAAGCTTTAATTTGGTACCAACACCGTCGGTGCCGGATACCAGAACCGGATTCTTATACCCGGCACCAATCTCAAACATGCCCCCGAAACCACCGATTCCGGAAAGGACACCGGGGATGTTGGTCCGCTTTACATGACCTTTCATCAATTCGACCGCCTTGTAACCTGCCTCTACGTCCACTCCTGCATTTTTGTAAGCCTGACTCATGCTAACTCCTCCTGTATGTTAAAATTTTTTCAATTCGTCCTGCAGCAGTTGGTCTTTTTTCATAACCTCTGCCGCCATATCTTCTTTGAATTGTTCCAGCTTTTCTGCCAGTACACCATCGGACAATGCCAACATCTGAACCGCCAGAATTCCCGCATTATCCGCACCATTTACCGCCACCGTTGCCACCGGGATTCCAGCGGGCATCTGCACCATGGAAAGCAGGGAATCCAGACCGCCCATCAGGGATGTCTGAATAGGAAGTGCAATTACGGGAAGGGTGGTGTACGCCGCAATGACACCGCCTAGGTGTGCCGCTTTCCCTGCTGCCGCAATGATAACCTTAACGCCCTTTTCCTTGGCGGACTTGGCAAACTCCTCTGCCTGATAGGGGGTCCGGTGTGCCGAAATCACGTGGGCTTCAAAATCCACCCCGAACTTCTTTAACTTTTCCATCGCTCCCTTGACAACAGGCAGGTCAGAATTACTACCCATTACAATTGCTACTTGTGCCATAATAGTTCTCTCCTTTATCTACAAAGTTTCACTTAAAAATTTCGGTTTCTGCATCCCACGGCAGTAAACAATTCTGCCATCTACCACGGTATATGCCACATCGGCTCCAGATACGGCATAGACCAGATTGGACACCGTATTGTGGTTGGGTGTCAAATGGGGCTTTTCAAAATCCAACAGAATCAAATCCGCCAGATACCCCGTTTTCAGCATTCCCAAATCGTCAAACCCCAGGGCTTTGGCACCGTTTATGGTTGCCATCTTCAAAACCTCCCATGCGGGAAGCATGGTGGGGTCTAAGCTTGTCCCCTTATGGAGAATCCCGGTCAGTTTGATTTCCTCAAACAAATCCAGATTGTTATTGCTGGATGCACCGTCGGTACCCAAGGCAACATTTACGCCCTTGTTTACCAGTTTGGGAATCTCCGCAATCCCCGATGCCAGCTTCAAATTGCTGACCGGGTTATGGACCACGGTAACATCATACTTTTTCAAAATTGCAATATCCTCATCCGACAGCCAGACGCAATGTGCCGCCATGGTCGGATTGTCAAACAGTCCGCATTGCTCCATCCATTTGGTAGGGCTCATGCCATAAGCTTTTTCTGCATCCTGATTCTCCGTTTTGGTTTCGGATAAGTGAGTGTGAATCCTAAACCCATGTTTCTTCGCATAATCAGCACAGGTTTTTAAAGTGTCCTCGTTACAGGTATAAACTGCATGGGGCGAAATCCCTACCTGTAATCTGCCTTCACTTTTCTTCACTTGCTCTATCAGCTTTTCTGTTTTTTCTATTTTTTTCTCCAACACCGGGTCGGTAATCCCCTCGCAAAGAACCCCACGGATTCCCAACTCCTCTGCTGCCTTTGCGGTTTCCTCCTGGAAGAAATACATATCATGAAAGCAGGTGGTACCGGTAGAGAGCATTTCCTTGATTCCCCGAACGCTCCCCTCATAGACCATTTCCGGGGTCAGAGTATCCTCAAAAGGAAAAATCTTCTGGAACAACCAGTCTTGTAGATTCATATCATCGGCATAGCTCCGGAGCAAGGTCATCGCCGTATGGGTATGGGCGTTAATCAGTCCGGGCATAGCAACCATGCCATGTCCGTCAATGACCTCATCAAAAGTTCCCTCTGGCTTTTTGGTGCCTAAATAGGAAATCCGGTTTTCCCGGGTGGCAATATAGGCGTTTTCCAGAACCCGTGTTTCTTCACACATGGTTATCGCCGTTACGTTTTTTATCAGCAAACTCATTCTGCATACCTCATGGTTTCTACCGTCCAATTCCGGACTTTCTCATAATACCCCTTTGCCTCACCCTTGGCAAGGGCAACATCCAGGTTCCGGTAGTTTCCGCACTCAATTTCACTGTTTCCGGGCATTTCACCCTGGTAATTTATAATATGGAGTAAGGTTTCCTTGATTAGGTCAAGGTTCTCCTGATGATTCTCGTTTCGCATCAGGAGATAAAACCCCGTCTGGCAACCCATAGGACCAAAATAAATCACCTGATCTGCAAGGCTACTGTTTCGCACCATGGTGGCAAAGAGATGTTCCAGAGAATGCAAAGTGGCATTGTCCAGTACTTCTCCGGTGTTAGGTTTTCTCATCCGTAAATCATAGGTAACCACATCTCCGTCAATCCGGGAAATATAAACGCCTTCGTTAATTTTTCTGTGGTCTACCGTGAAGCTTGCTATCTTTTTCATAATGCCTTTACCACCTCTCGAAGCAGTTTTCGCATTCGCTCCTTGCCATTTATTTCTGCCTGGTCAATGACCGCATGATTCAAGCCGCCGTTTTCCATTCCTGCCGCCATATTGGTCACGCAGGAAAGACCCAACACCCGCATCCCGCAATGAACAGCTGCAATTACTTCGGGGACGGTGGACATACCCACCATATCCGCCCCTAAGATACCGAGCATCCGGATTTCTGCCGGAGTTTCAAACTGGGGACCACCCATATAGGCATAGACCCCCTGTTTCAAAGAGATACCGATTCTCTCTCCCGCATCACTGGCAAGCTCCAAAAGCTCGGGGGAATAGGCTTTGGTCATATCAAAGAATCGATTTCCCAACTCCTCCCGGTTCTCTCCACGAAGAGGACTTTCCAAATCGAACTTGATATGGTCGGAAATCAGGACAATTTCTCCCGGAGCGTAGCTTTCATTGATGCCGCCGGAGGCATTGGTCACAACCAGGGTTTCCACCCCCAATGCCGCCATGGTCTGCACCGGCAAGGCAATATCTTTCATGGCATAACCCTCGTAATAGTGCATCCGCCCCTGCATCACAAGGACATCGACACCATTTAACTTCCCTGCCAGCAATCTGCCGGCATGGCCGGGGGCTGTAGATGCCCGAAACCCGGGAATCTTACCATAGGAAATCTCGGCTTCTACCTTCATGGTATCCACCGAGGCACCCAGACCGGTGCCCAAAATAATACCGATTCTGGGAGCCGAATTGATTCGTTTTTTGATATAGTTTGCCGCCTTTTGGTACACCGAATTTCCCACCTTACAAAAGAGCCTGACGCACACCCCTTTGGGATATGCGTCTGGGTTCCATTATTTAAAGTACTTCACACCGGAGGCAAAGATTTTCTGGTCCTTGTTTCCGGGGATGTTCTTAAAGACATCATCCTTGAACCGCTCGGAGTGACCAATCTTACCTAAAACACGACCGTCCACGCTGGTGATACCTTCGATGGCGTAGTAAGAGCCGTTGGGGTTGTAAGGCATCTCATAGGTGGGATTGCCGCTTAAGTCCACATACTGGGTGGCAATCTGTCCGTTTTTCTCCATTTCAGCAATGGTTTCCGGGCTTGCCACAAAACGGCCCTCACCGTGGGATACTGCAATCTGGTGGATGTCACCCAACTCCACACCGCTGAACCAGGGGGACTTCACAGAGGAAATCCGGGTGGATACAATCTGGGAAACGTGACGACCGATGGTGTTAAAGGTCAGGGTAGGTCCGTCGCTTTCCGCCTTACGAATTTCACCATAGGGAACTAAACCCAGCTTAATCAACGCCTGGAAACCGTTACAGATACCCAGCATTAAGCCGTCTCTCTTATAGAGGAGTTCCATCACCGCCTCTTTCACCCGCTCGTTCTCAAATGCCGCCTTGATGAACTTACCAGAGCCGTCCGGCTCATCACCGCCGGAGAAACCGCCGGGGAGCATGACAATCTGTGCCTGCTTAATGGAGTCCACAAAACGGTTAATGGAATCCTCGATGTGTTCCGCCTTTAAGTTCTTGAAAATCTGCACATCAGCAACGCCGCCGGCACGTTCAAAGGCACGGGCGGAATCGTATTCGCAGTTGGTACCCGGGAATGCCGGGATAAAGATTCTGGGTTTTGCAAAGGTCTGGGAGGGCTTGATATTGACTCTTTCTCCATAGGCAAAGGTCTTCATCCCCACATCTTCATGCTTTGCATTGGTGGCAAAGACCTCTTCTAAAGGCTTTTCCCATGCGGAAATCAAGCTATCCAGCGCAATTTCCTCACCTTCAATGGCAATCTTTCCATCGTCGGTGGTATGACCCAGCTTGATCGCTTCAATCATATCACCGATAAATCCAACGGCACCAATTCCCTTGACCTCAACCAGGATACTGCCGTAGGCGGCATCAAAAAGGTTCTTTTTATCACAACAGCCAGCAAACTCAAAGCCAATCTTGTTACCAAAGCCCATCTTGCAAATGGCTTCCATAACACCGCCGGCGCCCACTGCCCAAGCGGATTGAATCAAACCGATTTTGGTGTCGTTAATCATATTGCAAACCATGCCGTAGAGTGCCTTTAAGCTCTCAAAGTCAGGCATTTTGTTTTCGTCATATTTAGGTTTTAACCAGAATACCAGATTCCCTGCACCCTTGAACTCACTGGATGTTGCCGTCTTGGCAGAAATGGGTGCCACAGCAAAAGAAGTCAAGGTCGGGGGAACATCAATCTCATTGAAGGAGCCGGACATACTGTCCTTACCGCCGATAGCGGCAATACCCAAAGCCTCCTGGGCAGTATAGCCGCCAAGGAGTGCTGCCAGAGGCTTTCCCCAACGCTTGGGGTCATTGCCCAGACGCTCGAAATATTCCTGGAAGGTCAGATAGATATCCTTGTAATCTGCGCCGGCACAAACTGCCTTGGTTACAGAATCCACCACCGCATAGATGGCACCAAGATAAGGATTCGCCTTGGAAATCTTGGGATTATAGCCATAGCTCATCACCGTTGCGGTATTGGTTTCCTTATGGAGGGTAGGAATCTTGGCTACCATATTCTGCTGGGGAGTCAACTGATACTTACCGCCATAGGGCATAAAGACAGAGCCGGCACCAATGGTGCTGTCGAACCGCTCTACCAGACCCTTTTGGGAGGCAATATTCAAATCCCCCATCAGGTTATGGATTTTTTCCGACCAAGTATTGCCCGAGGGCGTATTCTCAAAGAGTTCCGCACTGTAATTGCCCTCCGGAACGTAGACATCGTTGTGTTTTTCCGCACCGTTGGTGTTTAAGAAATCACGACTGATGTCACAGATAGTCGTTCCACGCCATGCCATTTGGAGGCGGTTGGTGTCGGTTACCTCAGCAACCACAACTGCCTCTAAATTCTCTTTGTCAGCCTCCTCAATAAACTTATCAACATCCTTGGCACGAACCACAACTGCCATTCTCTCCTGGGATTCGGAAATAGCAAGCTCGGTACCGTCCAGTCCCTCGTACTTCTTGGGAACCTTATCAAGGTTAATCTGTAAACCATCTGCCAATTCACCAATGGCAACGGAAACACCGCCGGCACCGAAGTCATTACAACGGCGAATCAGGGTGGTAACCTCTTTCTTTCTAAACAACCGCTGGAGCTTCCGCTCTACCGGAGCATTACCCTTTTGCACCTCAGCACCGCAGGATTCCAGAGAGGAATCGTCATGTGCCTTGGAAGAACCGGTTGCACCGCCGCAACCGTCACGTCCGGTCATACCCCCCAGCAGGATAACCATATCCCCCGCCTCGGGCACTTCACGAATGACATTTTCTTTGGGTGCCGCCGCAATGACCGCACCGATTTCCATTCTCTTTGCAATGTAACCCTGGTCATAGATTTCGGCTACCTGCCCGGTGGCAAGACCAATCTGGTTACCATAAGAGCTGTAACCCTGGGCTGCACCAACTGTAATCTTCCGCTGGGGGAGCTTACCGTGCATGGTATCCTTCAGGGTTGCTCTGGGGTCGCCGGAGCCGGTGACACGCATTGCCTGATATACATAGGAACGCCCGGACAGCGGGTCACGAATAGCACCGCCAAGACAGGTTGCCGCACCGCCGAAAGGCTCAATTTCGGTGGGGTGGTTGTGGGTTTCGTTTTTGAACATAACCAGCCAGTCTTCCTGGGTTCCATCCTCCATTTCCACCTTGACATTGATGGAGCAGGCATTGATTTCCTCGGACTCATCCAGTGCCGTAAGAACGCCCTGCTTCTTCAGTTCCTTTACCGCCATGGTGGCAATATCCATCAGACAGATGTTCTTCTTCCGGTCGCCATAGACATTCTTTCTCGATTCCAGATAGCTGTCGTATGCTTTCTTGACAAACTTATCCTCAATCTCCACGTTATCCAAAATGGTGGAGAAGGTGGTATGACGGCAGTGGTCAGACCAATAAGTATCAATCATCCGCACCTCCGTAATGGTGGGATTTCTCTTTTCGGTATTCTTAAAATAATTCTGGCAGAACTTCACATCGTCTAAATCCATGGCAAGACCCAATTCGGACAGAAACGCCTTTAAACCATTCTCATCTAAATCGATAAATCCGTCAATGGTCTTTACATCAGCGGGGGCTTCCAGCTTGTCCTTTAAGGTTTCCGGCTTTTCAAAACTTGCCAGCCTAGATTCCACCGGGTTGACGCAATAGTTTTCCGCTGCACGCAAATCAGCATCGCTCACATCTCCCAGCAGCACCACAATCTTTGCGGTACGGACAATGGGTTTTTCACCACCCGTCATAATCTGGACACACTGCGCCGCACTGTCAGCTCTCTGGTCAAACTGCCCGGGAAGATACTCCATAGCAAAACACTTACCCTCGGGAATCTCCAGATTCTCCATAACAAGGGTGTCTACCTGAGGTTCCGCAAAGACAGTATCCTTGGTCAATGCCAGCTCCGCATCAGAAAGTCCCTCTACATCGTAGCGGTTAATCATCCGAACTCCGCTCAAGCCTTTTAAGCCCAAGTTCTCTTTCAAATCCCTGCACATTGCCTTGGCTTCGATATCAAAGCCCTTTTTCTTTTCAACAAACAAGCGTTGTATGCTCAATCTTATCGCTCCATTCTGGCAGAATTAGTATCCTTTGAAAATTTTTATACCATCTTATATTGTAACGGCAAACCCTTATTTTGTCAAGGAAAATCCAAAGAAAAACGACGGGTTTCGCCATGGAAAAACCATGGTTTTTTCCGTCGTTTTTTGGTTATTCTGCCATGTTTATAAGATACGCTCTAAAATTCCCGTTAAAATCATCCCCGGAACCCCCAGCACACCTGCAAACATTGCCGTCAAAGGGTTGGGGGTTATGGGCATTCCCCAACCGCTTCCCACCAGATTCCACAAGAGAATGGTAACGCCGCCCAGCAGACAGCTACCGCCCAGTCGGAGAAGCCATTTGATTGGCTTGATGAAAATCCAGCAACAAAGATAGAGCAAAAAAAGTCCAGCCGTATAGAGCAAAATACTTCCGGCATCCAAAGGCATCCTCGCCACCCCCTCTGGTTCACTCTATGATAGGCGATGGACAAATATGCCCGTCTTTGTTAATCAAAAATTCTTTGGACTCCTTTTTCGTCTTTCCAGAAGATTTTTCGTCTGTGAATCTCCCAATCAGAAACGTCATTGTTTTCCAGAAAATCCCCCATGGCAGATGCCAGAATATCCGGCTTTAAATTCCGCTCCCCGCCAGCGTCCAGCACTACCCGGAGTTTGAATCCATCCTCCGCAACCTCTTCTACCTCCCAGGCATGGAGATAATCCATCAGGTTAATCTGCTTTTCCCCTTTTTTCTTGGTCTTTTTGGTAACCAGAACCTCGCCGGAGCCAAAGAATTTCCGCAGAGCATCTTTTTCTACCACTCCCGCTGTCATGGCTCCCATTTGGTATTCAGCAGACACAATATCAGCCGCCTTGGCTGTCGGCTCATGCACAGCCAGGACCTTCATATCCATAGGTAGGTTCTGATTCAGTTTTTCCTGAATTTCTGCGGAAGTCAACCCATCTTCAAACTGGATATCCACCGTTTCGCACTCACTGGTAACTCCAATGGGCAGGGGCAGGGAAAAGGTCATCTTCTGGTGGGGATTGAACCCCTGGGAATAGACCACCGGGAGTCCGCTTCGCTGGATGGCACGGGTGAAACACCGAAGCAAGTCCAGATGAGAAATATATTTACCCATCCCCATCTTGGAAAAGACAACACGCCACTTACTCAAAGCAAACACCTCCTCTAAACTGAGTCGCACCGCAACCGCTACACTGTTCCCGGCAAGAGGGGGTTGTTTCCCCACGATATGCCTTTTCGTATTCCTTTTTCAAAAACTCCTTGCTGACGCCAATATCCGCATAATCCCAAGGGAGAATTTCATCCAAATCCATCCGCCGATGGGCATAAAAAGCGGGGTCAATATCGCAAATCCGGAATGCTTCCATCCACTTTTCGTAATCGAAAAAGTCGGTCCAACCATCGAATTTACAACCTAATTTCTGTGCTGCAATCAGGACCTCACCCAAACGGCGGTCCCCCTTGGCAAAGACCTCCTCTAAAAAGCTGACATCACTGTTATGCCAATTGTAAACAATCTTTTTGTTGGTAATGGACTCCTTCAGCATCCTTGCCTTGTCTTCCATTTCACTAATCTTATTCTGGGGTTCCCATTGGAAAGGAGTAAAGGGTTTGGGCACAAAGAACGAGGTGCTGACGGTAACGGAAACACTGCGTCCCTTTCTCTCTTCCTTGGGAATCTCATAAAAGGCGTCAATCACCTTTTGGGCAAGCTCGCCGATCCCTAAAACATCCGCCTCTGTTTCGGTAGGGAGTCCCAACATGAAATAGAGCTTGATCCGGTTATATCCACCGGAAAAGGCAATCTTTGCCGTCCGCATCAAATCCTCTTCCAGGACATTTTTGTTAATCACATCCCGGAGTCGCTGGGTCCCCGCCTCCGGGGCAAATGTCAAGCCGCTTTTCTTAACCTTTTGCACCTTTTCCATTAATTCCATGGAAAAATTATCCACCCGCAAGGAGGGCAGGGACAGATTGATTTTTTTATCCACCGTCAACGCTAAAAGTCCGTCGGTCAATTCAAATAATTTGGTATAATCACTGGTGCTCAAGGAGGTCATGGACATTTCCTCGTAACCGGTGCTTGCAATAGAGTTTTCCGCCACCTTCAGCAGTTTTTCCACCGACCGCTCCCGAACGGGACGATAGATATACCCCGCCTGGCAAAACCGACAGCCACGGATACAGCCACGGAACAGCTCGAGCATAATCCGGTCATGAACCGTTTCCATAAAGGGAACAATCAGCTTTTCCGGGATATAGGTATTGTCCATATCCTTGATAATCCGCTTTTTGACCTGTTTGGGAATCCCCTCCCGATTGGGTTCAAAAGACGCAATGGTATTGTCCTCGTTATAGGTCACGTCGTAAAAAGAGGGGACATAAACACCTTCTAATTTGGCGATTTCCAGAAGATACTCTTCCCGGGACTTACCGCTGTCCCGCCACGCCTTATAAATCTCCACAATCTCCCCGTTGACTTCCTCTCCCTCGCCTAAAATAAAGAAATCCACCAAGTCAGACAAGGGTTCCGCGTGATAAGCACAGGGGCCTCCACAATGGACAAAGGCATCCTCCCGTTTCCGCTCTTTGGCACGGAGAGGAATCCCCGCCAGGTCCAGCATATTCACAATGTTGGAATAACTCATTTCGTATTGGAGGGTAAAGCCAACCAAATCAAAGTCCCGAATCGGGACGTAGCTTTCCATGGACAGAAGGGGAATTCCCTCCTTGCGAAGCTCCTGCTCCATGTCATCCCAAGGGGCAAAAACCCGTTCGCAAACGGTATCCTCTCTGTCATTGAGCATATGATAGAGAATCTTCATCCCCAGGTGGGACATCCCCACCTCATAGACATCCGGAAAGCAGAACGCCACACTGACCATATCAGGCGTCCACTCCTTATGAACACTATTAAATTCGTTACCAATATAGCGAGCGGGTTTCTGTACCCGCTTTAAGCATTGTTCCAGTTTTGCACGATACATAGCGGTCCTCCTATGCTTTTTATCTTTTGTTACTATAATACACTATTTTCCCCAAAGTTACAAGCATAAACTTACAGTTCGTCCCATAAATATTACCATCTGAAGTTTCCATTTCGAAAGCAGGTGATACGATGGCAGAATACTATCATGGCAAAACCGAAAAATCTCAGAAATCCCCCCGCTCCCCCAGAGTTGTCCGGCTATTTTTCAAGCAAACTTTTGCCGCACTGGTCTGCGGACTTTTGGTGTTTTTGATGCACACCCTCCCGATTCCCTACCTGAACAACTGCGCAGATGCCCTGGGCAGAGCATTGCGATATGAATTAAAACTCCCCACCGAAGGGCTGACCGAGTGGGTCAAAGAAAGGATCACCGAACATTGAAAAACCTACATTTCCCCCGTCGCTGGGAGCTTTCCGTTGGCAAGCATTTTCGCATCCATCTTTTTCTGCCCTTTTTGGTCCTTGCCGCTTATTTCGGAAACTATCTTCCTCTTTTCTGCATTAGCTGGGGACTTGCCCTTTTTCATGAGACTGCACATCTATTGACGGGAATGCGGCTTGGCATCCAATTTTCCGGCATTTCTCTCCAGCCCTTTGGGGTCTGTGCACGACTCAAGGACCCCATCATCAAATTTCCGGGAAAGGAAATCCTAACCGCTTTGGCAGGACCGGCATCCAATCTAGGGTTAGCTCTTCTCTTCCGGATGCTTCTGGTTCCCTTTCCACTGGAGCTGCTCCGCTATGCCTATCTTTCTTCCCTTGCCATGGGAACCTTGAACCTGCTCCCCTGCCTGCCCCTTGACGGAGGAAGAATTCTTCGCGCCCTCTTAACATTAGGTTCTGATGCCATCACCGCATGGCAAACCGTAACCCGGATCAGCCGGGTTCTGGTGGCAATTCTTCTTGGTGTATCGGTGTTTTTATTGCTTACGACTTCATTCCAATTTTCTTTGCTCTTGATTGGGGTCTTCCTTCTGGGGAATCTTGCAAACGAACAAAAAAGCATCTCCCATCAGGCTCTTCGGGAGCTGCTTTACTACAAAGAAAAACCAGAGCGGGAAGCCTTTACCCGCACCGGTGTCCTGTCAGCCTACGAGGGAATGCCTGCACGGAAGCTTCTGCGCATTCTGTCCTATCACAAGTATTATACTGTTCAGGTTCTGGACGAAAATCAAAGTATTCGCAAGACCCTGACCGAAAGCCAGATTTTAGATGCCCTGTTAAACCGGAGCATCCGGATTACCCTGGGGGAAATTTAATGCTTCAGCAAATATCCGGTCAGATCTTCCACCGTTTCAGCATAGATTTGACATCCGGCGTTTTCCAACTCGCCCGGCTCTGCATAGCCAAACCGAACCCCCAAGGCTGCAACACCGCATGCTTTGGCACCCTCAACATCCTGTTTCCGGTCCCCAATCATCAAAACATCACCCAAAGACGGATTGCCCAGCTGGGAAAGCACCTCGGCAATCACGTCTTTTTTGTAGTTGCGGACACCGTTCAGTTCGGCGCCTACCACCACAGAAAAATACTTGGCAAGATCAAACTTTTCTAGGATTCGCTTGGCAAAGACCTCCGGCTTAGCGGTAGCAAGACAGATGGTTTTCCCTGCATTTTTGAGGGCATCCAGCATTTCCGGAATTCCCGGATAAACCGCATTTTCAAACAACCCAACCTGAGAGAACCGTTCCCGGTATTTTGCCACGGCAAGCTCTCCTTTTTCTCTGGAAAAACCATAGAATTCCATAAAGGCATCAATGAGCGGCGGACCGATGACTTTTTTTAGATTTTCCTGTTTTTCCTCAACACCAAAAGCCTCCAGGGCATACTGGAAACTGCGGGTAATCCCCTCATAAGGGTCGGTTAAGGTACCGTCCAAATCAAATAACAACTACTGAAACATAGCCGCCACCTAGTCCAGGACAATCGGGGGATTCTCCCGGGATTGCCGGTAGAGGACAAACTTCCCGCCAATGGTCTGGATGCACTCGGCGTGAAGCGCCTCGGCACATTCGTCGGCTGCCTCTCGGGTGGTCAGCATGGCGCTCTCCAGCACATGCACCTTAATCAGCTCCCGTGCCTCCAGGGCATCGTCTAATTGTTTGATCACATTCTCCGAAATACCGTCTTTACCAATCTGGTATTGGGCGGGAATGGTATTTGCCATTTTTCTCAAACTCGCTCTCTGTTTTCCTGTCATCGTTTTATCTCCCTATCATTTTTTCTTAAATTATAACAAACTCGGTGTAAAAAAGCAACCTGCATTTTGTCCAAGTTGTTTCTTGTTTTTTCCCAGAATTGTGCTATACTGTAACTAATGATTGTTGAAGGAAGCGAAGACCATGACCATCATCGACGCACATACACATATTTACCCCCACAAAATCAGTGAAGCAGCCGTCCAGAGCATTGCGGATTTTTATGAAATCCCTATGGCAGCAGACGGCACCTTAGAAACCTTGCTCAAAATCGGCAACGATGCCGGAGTTTCAAAATTCCTGGTACATTCAGTGGCAACGACACCCCATCAGGTGGAGCGTATCAACGACTTTCTTGCCGACGCCATGAAAACGCATCCGAACAAGCTGATTGGCTTTATGGCACTCCATCCGGATATGGAAGACCCCGCCAAAGAGATCGACCGTGCCATGGCACTGGGGTTTAAGGGAATCAAGCTCCATCCGGATTTCCAGAAGTTTGCCATTGACGACCCCAAGGTCTTTTCCATTTACGAAGCGGCAGAGGGAAAGCTCCCCATCCTCTTCCACATCGGGGACTACCGCTATAACTTTAGCCACCCGACACAGCTTGCCACAGTTTTAGATAACTTCCCCAAATTGCAGGTCATTGGCGCACATTTTGCGGGCTGGTCCGAATGGGACGATGCAGCAAAATACTTGAAAACCTATCGACTCTGGGTGGACAGCTCCTCCAGCAGTTATTCTCTGCCCCCTGAAAAGATGCGAAAGATGATTGATGTCTTTGGCACCGATTTTGTCCTCTTTGGCACCGACTATCCCATGTGGGGACCGACCAAGGAGCTAGAGGTTTTACAAAGCCTTGGATTGACCGATGAGGAATTGGAAAAAATCTTTTATAAAAATGCAACAGAACTGCTTTCGTTATAAAGAGAATCAAATCGATGCAAAGAGCGTGAATTTTCGTATTCACGCTCTTATTTGTTATACAAAGACTCTTTGCTTGCCCCTACAAAATGCGTAGCAATGATTGTTGCCTTGCGCAATTCTTTCTCCTTACAGGTGTTTTTTCATGTGCTGGAGCGCATTCTTTTCCAATCTGGAAACCTGTGCCTGGGAGATGCCAATTTCCTTTGCTACCTCCATCTGTGTTTTCCCCTCGAAGAACCGGAGATTTAGAATATACTGCTCCCGCTCCCCCAGCTTTCTCATAGCCTCTTTTAAAGAGATTTTCTCCAGCCAGGAATCATCAATATTCTTCTCGTCCTTAACCTGATCCATCACAAAGACCGCATCGGTGCCGTCATGATAGACCGGCTCCTGAAGGGATACTGGATCTAAAATGGCATCCAGAGCCATTGACACCTCTTCCGGGCTAATTTGGAGTTCCTTGGCGATTTCCTCTACCGTAGGCTCTCTTCCGGTGGCGGCTGTAATCCGCTCCTTCACCGAAAGGGAACGGTATGCCGTATCCCGGATGGAACGACTGACCCGGATGGGATTGTTGTCCCGCAAATACCGGCGGATTTCTCCGATAATCATGGGGACAGCATAGGTAGAAAATTTCACATCATGGGAGGTATCAAAATTATCCAGTGCCTTGATTAACCCGATACAGCCTATCTGGAATAAATCATCTGCATTCTCGCCACGGTTGTTGAACCGCTGGAGGATGCTCAAAACCAGTCGCAGATTTCCGTAAATAAACTCCTGCCGTGCCTCCTGATCTCCTGCCTGTACCCTGACAAAGAGTTCCTTCTTCTCCTTCTCTGACAACACTGGAAGTTTTGCTGTATTGACCCCGCAGATTTCAACCTTGTTGATCATTCACGCCATCCCCCATCCACTGGATTTTCAGAATCTTTTTACAGTATTTGCAAGCCGTATCTTTTTATACTGTCAAAGATTCCAAACCCTTGTCGAATGGGGACTTTTATAAAAAGGAAACTCTGCATATGCAGAGTTTCTTTTTCAAAATATTAAATTCAAATAGGGGTCTGTTTTGGGAAACAAGCCGGTTCCGGTTTTATCCTCGCAAAAACCGAAAACCAACTGTGCCAGTTCTTTGATGTCCAGCTCCATATCATACTCCCGGCAAGATGTGACCTTTCCCCCGGCAAGGCAGAAGGTCTGGTTATTTTCCGGAATCATATCATCCAGGATTTTAATTCGGATGCTTCCTGCAAATCCCTCTGCCAAATCCGAAAGAATCCTCCTTGCATCAAGAATCCGTGCCATGGCAAAGGGCTTGGTTTCTTCCCGGAGTACCAGATCACACTGCCCCAAAACCTCATGGAACTCCCAATCTCCCTCTTTCCGGGGACTGCAGAGAGCATATCCATCCTTTTCCCCCTTGCTCCTATGAAAAACAATCCGCCCTCTGGAGATCAAAAGCAAATCCTCAAGAATTCTTTTCCAATCTTCTAAACTACGGAGTGCATATCCCGTCCTATCTTTCATAGAAAACCGATAAATTCTGTCCAACTCCCCAATCAAATCCGAGGTTATTGCCGGCGCTTCTGCTTCCGGAGGAAGCTGGTTTCGATACCGGAACACCTTTTCATAGCATTGCTTATAACCAAATTTTTCATAAAAAGGGTAATCAAAGGGCACCAGGATACTGATGGGTTGCTTTCTCCGGCTCATTTCAGGGAAAGCAAATCGAAACAATTCTCGTACCAGTCCACGTTTCCGGTACTCCGGCAGGGTAGCAACCCCAGACACATAGTTGATGTCATACTTTCTTCCCCGCAGGGAGATGCAATGGGGCATCATCTGAAGATTAGATGCCGGCTGTCCTTCTGCTTCTGCAATCAGGGTGTTGTCATGGGAAAAGTTTCTGGTAAAATTCCATTCGATAAATTCAGTTGGGTCATGGAAACACACATCCCATGCGTGCTTCAAGAAAACCATATCCGTTTCATTAGAAAAACGTACCATATCGCACCTCCGGCAGAATCAGAATTTCACAAACCGGCTAAAGAACCGTGCCACCCGATAAGGGAGCCGCTCCATGGTCGCTTTGACATTTTCCAGCTCCTTGCGGATGGGGATTGCCTGAGGACAATGCTTCTCGCACTTCCCACAGCCGACACAAAGGGACGCATTGGTCTTTTTGGCTCGCAGAGTGGTACACATAAAGTATTCCCGAAGTCCGTTAAACCATCCGTCCGAAAAGCGGACATTATAGCACCGGAAACAAACGGGGATATCCACACCCTGGGGGCAGGGCATACAGTAACCGCACCCGGTACACCCTACCTTAATGGCTTTGTTGATTTCCTGCTTCGCTTTCTCGAAAACCGCAAACTCTTCCTCGGTCAGGCTTCCCGCTTTGGCATCACTTGCAATCCGAATATTTTCTTCCACCTGGGACATATCGTTCATGCCGGAAAGCACGGTAGTTACCTCGGGATGATTCCAAATCCAACGAAGACCCCACTCTACCGGGGAACGGTTTCCTTTTGCCTTTTTGAAAACCTTTTTGGCTCCCTCGGGCAGACCTCCCGCTAACCTACCACCCCGCAAGGGCTCCATGATAATGACCGGAATTCCTTTTTCTGCCGCACGGCGGATTCCCGGAACACCGCCCTGGGTGTATTCATCCATATAATTAAACTGTATCTGACAAAAGTCCCAGTCATAGGCATCCAAAACTTCAAGAAACCCCGGGGTTCCTCCATGATAGGAAAAGCCAAGCTGACGAATCTGTCCGGCTTCCTTTCGTTTCTGGATCCATTCTACCATTCCCATCTCGCAAAGACGTTGCCAACTCTTAACATCGGTCAACATGTGCATCAGGTAATAGTCGATATGGTCGGTCTGGAGCCGTTTGAGCTCTTCCTCAAAAATCCGGTCTGCATCCTCAATGCTCTTAACCAGATAATGGGGTAGCTTGGTGGCAAGATATACCTTATCCCGATAGCCCTTGGCCAGGAACTTCCCCACCGCCACCTCGTTTCCGGGATAGATATAGGCGGTGTCAAAGTAATTAACACCTTGCTCAATGGCATATGCCATCTCTTTTTCCGCCTTTTCCTGGTCGATATTCTTTCCCTTTCTGGTAAACCGCATACAGCCATAGCCCAAAACTGAAAGCCGATTCCCCGTTTTGGGGTCGATTCGATATTGCATGATGGTACTCCTTTCTTCTTTGCTATTTGATAAAAGAACGGTGCAGCCATGGGGACTGCACCGCAAAAAACTTATTCCGGAAATGCACGGCAGAGAATGGCAACCACCTCTGCACGGATAATGGTATCCTGACCACGGAAGGTTCCCTCGGTGTCACCGGTGATGTATCCTTTGTCCACTGCTGCTGCAATATAGGGCAGGTTGTGTGCCGATATGGTATTCACATCGGAAAAACGCTCGCGCAAGAATCCGGCAGGGTCCTTGTATGGGGAGGTGTTAACCTTCAACGCCTTAACCAAGGCAACCGCCACATCCTCACGGGTGGCGTTCTCCTCAGGGGCGAATTTCAGCTCCCCATCCCGGGTAAAACCGGTAATGTAGGAAAGCGAGCTGTTGACATAGGGGAAGTACCATTCCCAATCCGGCACATCGGCATAGGGAGTAGATACACTGGTACTGATGGGCGTATCCGAGATTCCCACCAACATCTTTGCGTATTCACAACGCTGAACCGGGGCGTTAGGGCCAAAGGTCCCATCTCCATAGCCGCTTACAATTCCCCGCTCTACCAAGTCATAAACATAAGGCGCCTCCCACGCATCCTTGGGCACATCCGTGAAAACCACATTATGGGAAAACCCGGAAATCAGCACGGTTGCCAAAACCAATACTACCACCGTTGCAATCAATGTGATTCCTTTCTTCTGCATAGGGATTCCTCCTTTACCTGCATTTTTTGAATTCCTCGTAAGTATACCCTAAATCCGCCGATTTGTCAAATTCCCAGATTTTGTTCCAAAAAAGAAAACGGGCTTTCGCCCGTTTTTCCTAATAAACACCCATTTTCTTCAGGCTTTGATACGCACCGCATGCCACAATAATATGGTCAATCAAAGGGATTCCAACCGCATCCAAACTGCGGGAAAGCTCCTGTGTCGCTGCAATATCCGAACGAGAGGGGACCAAGGATCCGGAAGGGTGGTTATGGACAACCATCACGGAATCTGCATTGGTACGAAGTGCCAGCTTGACCATCTCCTTGACATAGATAGGAGTTTCATCCACACTTCCCTCGGACACCTTATCGAACCGGTACGCCTGCTGCTTCTTGTTCAGGCTGACCATATAACAGCACTCGGTCAGCTTTCCGTAGAACAGACTTTTGGCAAAAAAGCCCCGCTCTTCCTCGGTGCCGAGATAAGGATACTGCCTCCCGTTCTCCCGGAGCATACATCGCTCCACACAACCGAGCAACGGGAGCAAATCATGAAGAAACTGTGCCGTACGGTGTCCCACCCCGGGAATCTTGGTGAGTTCCTCCGGCTCTGCGGTCAGCACCCCGTATAATGAACCGCAATGGTCCAGAAGGTGATGTGCCAGAGGATTGGTATTTCCTTGAGGAATCACAGAAAAGAGTAACTTTTCCAGTTGCTCATGTTCCTCCAGGGCATCAAACCCAAGAAGTTTGGATTTTTCGTCCAGTCGCTTTCTATGTCCGCTATGTTCGCCTGCCACTTTATTTTGCTCCACGGCTGCCCGGCTTTACCAAAGGTGCACCGGTTTTACAGATGGG
>JAGALN010000090.1 GCA_017625185.1 Clostridia bacterium | reverse complement strand
CTTGCAGTTGGACAAAAAATTCTTGACTATATGGGCAGTACAGAACTTATTGCTAATCTTTTCAGGATTTCACAAACAGAAGAAAAATTAAGAAAAGACGAAGTTGATGATGCAGAAACTGCTACAAAAGTTCATAACACTGTTGGCAGAGAAGCAAGAAAGGCTATTGAAGAAATTGGCGGTACAATGCCTGAGGATTTGCCAACTCCTGAAAAGAGTATTGCTCAAATTGAAAAGGAACAGATGCAAAGATTAAAGAAAAAAGCAAAAGAAGGAACTTTGATGCTTGATGAATAACAATTTTAAAATTTAATAAAATAGTTTGCCGATTTATAATATTTACATATACTATCGGAGCAGGAAGAGCTAGTATTCCTGTTTGTCACAGAATTCTATATTTGAAAAGGTATTTTGGGTAACAAGAGTAGGAATTGAGGTGATTTTAGTGAAGAAGCTTATATTGATTCTGGTGGTTCTTGCTATGGTGGCTTCCGCGTTTTGGATGCCTGCTTTTGCAAGGTCCGGTGATATTGCCGGATTGTATTACGGTACCGATATCAAAACCTTTTTAAATGGGGTAGAAATTTCTGCCATTAACATTGGCGGAGAAACCCTGATTAGTGGTGAAGATATGGTATATTATAGCTTTTCGGTCTGGTGGGACGGACAGGCTCGTACCCTGCGGATTGATGAAGCTGAACTGGCATCCAACGGGATTCCCCCTGCGGTAGTATCGCCTCAGGTGCCAAGCGGTACCCCTCTTGGCTACTATTTTGAGACTGATATTATTACATATCTTGATAATGTCCCTATCACAGCATATAATATTGGTGGAAGAACCTATATTCATGCCGAGGAGATGAGGAAGTTTGGATATCTGGTAGACTGGCATCCGGAAGAAAGAACTCTCAAAATAACCAGCCCCATTCGGGCAGGATATGTTTATAAGTTTGGCATGTCCTATGGTGAAGATAAGGGATGGGGGGCCGGAAATCCAGGCGTTGACGGAATTGGTGTTTGCTCTGTAACATACACTCCGGATGGTTTGATCGGTACTGACGATGCGGATTACTTTGATTTGACGATGTATTCTACAGGACGTGGATACCAATTTGATATGGTGTTTTATCAAAATAAGGCTTTGTTCAATTCTGCATTATTGCAGGATAAGTTGCGGCCTCTATGCTATGCCGGATACGGGGTGGAAGTGTCTTGTGACAAGAGTGAGAAGTACGAGTTGGTGAACCAGACCGTTTTCATTTCCATCAATGGATATAAAGCAGAAAAGGTGGGTGTCTTGAGCGGTGCCGGAAACGGGCATCGAGATTTCTATTTTGAGGCAGAGGGCTTACCCAAGTTTACCAAAGATGAGATTCAAGAGGTTGTCTTTTCGGTTGGAGACTCAAACGGAGAACCCTATGAAATTGTTGTTCCTGAATATGTAACCAATGGCCCGGATCAAATTGCCGAGAGCTTGAAGAAAAATCCGACGGACTCTGTAGTGACCTACCATTATCTTGATAAGGGGTATGTCATTTATATGAAAGAGTCGGCACAATTGGGCGTTGTTAAAGACAGACTTTATCTTTACAACAGTTCTACCAAAGAGGTTTCCGGAGATGTTTTAGAACAGGTTAGAACTCTTCCTGAATTCAATTATGATGTGATTCAGCCATTTTCTTTCCGAACAGGAGAGGATGGAACCAACTTTTTCTTCGCATGTTCTTCTCCGGAGAAGACAATGAATTTCTATGTCAATCTTGATACGCACAAGGTATATGACATGGATGGAAATACCATTACAAATCTTTGATGGGAGAGATTGGCTTTGAAAAAGATACTAGGCATTACCGGTGGGATCGGTGCCGGAAAAAGCTATGTTGCAAAACTTTTTGCAGAGCTGGGTGCCACAGTCGTTGACGCGGATAAAATTGCCCGGGAAATTTTAGAACCGGATGGAAGAGCCTACTTGCAAGTAGTGGAAACCTTTGGCAGGGAGGTTCTAACCTCGGATGGTTTTATTGACAGAAAAAAACTTGCGGGGATTGTTTTTGCAGATAATGGTAAGCTGGAGGTTCTCAACGGCTTAACCCATCCGGTAGTTTTTGAGGAAATGAAGAAGCAGATAGATAGTGCAGAAACCGAGCTGGTCTGTTTGGATGTGCCGTTGCTTTTTTCTTGTGATTTTCCAATTCCATATGATATGACATTGGCAGTGATTGCGCCAACGGAGTTGCGGATTACAAGGATTCTTGACCGAGATTGTTGTACCAGAGAAGACGCTATTGCTCGGATGGAAAACCAGCTCTCCGATGCAGAACTTCAGGAAAAAGCAGATTTTTCTCTGGTCAACGCCGGAGACCAAGAGGCTTTGGAGCAAGAGGTGGAAAAAATTTATCAACATATCATGGAGAGGTAGTCATGCAGGAAGTTCGTGGCAATTTTAGAGGAAAAAAAAGAAAACAAAATAAGTCCGGATGCTGTCTTAGCCGGTTTCTGGTTCTTATCATTGTTTTTGCAGTTATAGGTTACTTTGGATATCAGG
>JAGALN010000089.1 GCA_017625185.1 Clostridia bacterium | reverse complement strand
GCCTTGTGTCCCCATTTTGCCGCACGCTGGATTAAGTCCTTGGCAGAGGTCACTGCGTCCATGGCACTCATTTTGGTATGCAGGTGAAGCTCCACCCGCTTGGTTTCTGCATTGTCCTGGCGGACGGGCAGGGGGTCTAATAGCTCGGCAGCATTCACCTTTAAGGTGGGTTTGTGGGAGAAATCGTCCATCTCAAAATTCCCCTTGACCCGGAGCCGCTTACCGACCGAAATGCCGGACATGGCTTTCCCAAGCCGTTCCGTTCTGCCGAAGATGCTGCAGAAGCACGCCCAGCTGTCGTCGCCTAGGTTAAAGTCAATGGCACAGTTGCCGGTGAGCTTTCCGCTGCGTTTCAGTTCCCGAACCTCACAGGTCAAAACCTCTCCCTCGGTGGCGACATTCTGCATCCCATCGGCAATGTCAATGATGGGAGAGCAGGATTCGGGGGGGATGTGCTTTCCAAAGAGGAGTCCGGCGGAGGGGGCGTCCTTGGGCGTTCCGGTTCCGGAAACGGCAGTGTTCTGGACCGATGCCGCCTTGGCGGCAATCTCCTTTTGCTTTTCCTCCTGCTCCTTGAAATACTGCTCGAAATCCATGGTTTCGTAGAGGGGATTCACGGTCACTGTCAAATCCAGCTCGGTGCGGAGGGTGTCGGTTAGGTACTCAAAAAACCGCCGCTGCTTCAGGAATTCCTCCCCGCCCCGAATCCCGGATACGGTGAGAATGTCACCGGCTAATTCTGCCTTTGCAGAACCCAGACAGATACGGCAGGCGGTATTTTCATACAAAAACCCGGCAAGAAGTCCCGATAGGTAATCTCCATCGGGGGTAAGGTTGGGATATCGTACCAAGATTGCTAATCCCGACAGAGAATAGACGGACTTGACGGCGTTCTGGTATTCCAAAAGCTCCACCCGATCTAAAAAAACGGGGGAGGAAAGGGTGAGCTCAATCCGGTTTTCCTCTAAATAGAGCCGGCTGTTTTCGATTTGGGTTTGTTCTAACCTTTGGGCAAGGCTTTCCAAAACGGTAACCTTGTCAAAAAGGTCCAGTATGGTTGTGTTCATGGTTTATTCCTTTATCATTTTCTCAATTTCTGCTAACAATTCCGGTATAATTTGGTTTTCCGGGATTTTCCTGAGAATCTCCCCTTTTTTGAAGAGCACCCCACAGCCGTCTCCGCCGGCAATGCCGATATCGGCGTCCTTTGCCTCGCCGGGGCCGTTGACCACGCACCCCATGACGGCAACCTTTAGCTTTGCGGGAATGTTCTCTACCGCATCAGAAATTGCCTTGGCAATGGCAATCAAATCAATTTTGGTTCTTCCGCAGGTGGGACAGGACACCACCTGCACCCGATTCCCGCCCAAATCCAGAGCCTTCAGGATGCGGCGGGCAACCTCGGCTTCCCTGACCGGGTCGTCGGTCAAGGAAACCCGAATGGTTTCCCCAATCCCGTCGGCAAGGAGAGCGCCTATCCCGATGGCGGACTTCACCACCCCGTCCTGATAGGTTCCCGCCTCGGTAACCCCCAAATGGAGGGGGTAGGGGAACTCCTCACGGGCAAAGCGGTACGCCTCAATGGTGGTCTTTACGGTTGAAGATTTCATGGACAGAACAATATCATCAAAATCGTAGCGGTTGAGAATCTCCACATGGCGCTTGGCACTCTCTACCATGGCACGGGCAAGGTTTCCGTCGTTTTTCTCCAAAAGTCCCGCCTCCAGAGAGCCGCCGTTGACCCCGATCCGGATGGGAATTCCGGCTTTGCGGGCGGCTTCTGCCACTGCCTTTGCCTTTTCCTCGCCGCCGATGTTTCCCGGGTTAATCCGGATTTTGGAAACACCCCTCTCTATGCACATGAGAGCCAGACGATAGTCAAAATGAATGTCCGCAACCAGGGGGACAGGACTGCTCTTTCGTAAGACTTCCATGGCTTTTGCCGCCGCCTCGTCGGGGACGGCGAGCCGGACAATATCACAGCCGGCATCGGAAAGAGCCTGAATTTGGGCTTTTGCCGCCGGAATATCAGCGGTATTCACGTTGGTCATGGACTGGATGGCGATGGGTTGCCCCTGCCCCAAGGTAACCGAACCGATTTTCACAGATTTGATGGGTTTCATAGTATCAACTCCTATGGGAGAATCAATGTTATTCCACGTTATATTATAACTTTTGCCGGTTGGAATGTCAATCCGTGCTTGAAAATTCAGCGACCTTTGCCCGGAAATTTTATATCGTAGGGGAGGGTCTCCGTGCCCTCCCGATGAGGTTGGTATCACCGTGGCGGGACATTCGTGAATGTCCCCTACATGGTTGTTGTTTGTCAAAACAATCCAATTCAGCATACCATAATACGGGAGGAGGTGAAAGTGTGGCAACAAAAATCTTTGTGGATGCAGGACACGGCGGACCTGACCCGGGTGCCGTGGGGAACGGCGTTACCGAGCAGGCGGTCAATCTCAATGTGGCTCGGGAGCTTGCCCGGCTTTTGTATGAGGGCGGGTACGAGGTCATGCAGTACCGCACCACCCGGGACGAAAATGTGCTTTCCAACAAAAATGCTGACCTAAG
>JAGALN010000088.1 GCA_017625185.1 Clostridia bacterium | reverse complement strand
CACCCAATACCGAAAATCCCTAGATTTGGTTCAAGTATTATCCCAGAATTGTACCCGCTAATACTGTGAAAATTAAAACACCATAACTTTTCATAATTCCGGAAAAGAACTTTCCTGTTGGCATCAGAACCCGAACCTCTTCCCCCACCTGAAAGGGGTGTTCTTGGTTGTCCGGATAGGAAACCAGAACTGCCGTCTGGGGACAACCATGGCAGGTACTGCAGTTCCCCCCGCAAGCTGATTCTCTGTCCACCCGGATTTTTGCAATTCCATCCTCAATCCGGGCTACATAGCCAATCTGTTCCATTGCCATCCAATCAGCGCCTTTCTTTGATGGAAGATGCCATATCCAGCATTTCCTGGGCGGCCTGCAAGGTCAGGTCGGTAATCATAACGCCGCCGATAATCCTTGCCAATTCCTGTTTTCTTTCCTGCTCTCCCAAGGGAGTAACCGTGGTGCGGGTATTTGTGTCATCAGATGTTTTTTCAATGTAAAAATGAACATCCGCCATACTTGCAATCTGGGCTAAATGAGTAATACACAAAATTTGATGGTTTTTTGCAAGCACACAAATCTTTTCCGCAATCTTTTGTGCCGCCCGCCCGCTGACACCGGTATCAATCTCGTCAAAAATCAAGGTTTCAACCGGGTCACTATCTGCTAAAACCGACTTGATTGCAAGCATAATTCGGGACATTTCACCGCCGGAAGCAATTTTAGCAAGAGGCTTTAACGCCTCCCCCGGATTGGCCGAAATCAAAAACTCTACCCTGTCGCATCCGTTTTTGGTAAAGTGAGGCTTTCCCTCTTCCTCCATAGGTTCTACAGAAACCGAAAACCGCATCTTCTGCATATCCAAATCGGAAAGCTCCTGCATAATCGCAGTTTGAAGACGGATTGCCGTTTCCTTTCGTTGCTCGGATAATTCTCCAGCTAAGGCAGAAAGTTTTCTCTCTTCCTCTGCCAGTTTCGTCTGTAGTTTCTTCCGTTCTGCATCGCTATCTTCAATCTTGAACAATTCCGCATTGGCATTATCCAAGTAGACAAGCACCTCACGGATTGAACCACCGTATTTCCGATTTAGATTGGAAATCAACTGCAGTCGTTCTTCAATTCTGTCAAGTTCATTGGGCTGAAAATCAACATTCTCAAGATAAGACTTGAGTTCATGGGTCACATCTTCCACATCGGCAAGAACCGCATGGAGAGTCTGGTAGTATCCGCTTAATTTCTCATCCAGATTCGCAACTCTTTCCAAATGGTGTACACCGTCGGAAATCTGATCATATGCCGATGCCGAATCCTCATCGCCATATAACGCCTGATAGGCTTTTCCGGTATGTTCCAAAACCGCCTCAAAATGCGAAAGGTACTCTCTGCGTTCAAGAAGCGTTTCTTCTTCGCCTTCTTTCAAGTTGGCGGCAGAAATCTCATTGATTTGGTAAGTTAGAAGGTCAATCCGGCGTTCCTTTTCATCTTCATCGGTCAAGAGCTGCGATAGTTCTCTCTGAATCTGCATAACCGCATCATACTGCACACGATAGGAAGCAAGCAAATCACGATAGGATCCATAGCTGTCCACAAACCCAAGATGGGACTTCGGTGATAAAAT
>JAGALN010000087.1 GCA_017625185.1 Clostridia bacterium | reverse complement strand
TGAGCATGCTTCTCGTTTTCCTCTTTCAGACAATGATACTTCCCCGGAGCAATCAAAACGGCATCTCGCTCCATGAGAAAATAGGATTTTTCATCAATTCCCATGACGCAGGTTCCTTTGAGACAAATATGCAGTTCATAGCAGGCATTGCAATGCCGGTTGGCATCACAAAGGGTATACCTGTCAAGATTCTGCATGTCCGCCTCAAGGGAACATCGGCAATCGCCAAACCTCATTTCTGTTGCATCCACAAAACCACTTCCGTTTTTTTGTTTATTTCAGCAATCTGGCAAAACCGCTTTGGCAAACATCCCCATTTAATGCCTCCAGAACCGCTTCCTTTCCGCCCTTTTTCAGGATATCGGCAATCTTGCCAAAGACGCTATCGATGGCAGTTTTATACTTGTCCATAACCTCGTCGTTGTGTGCCAAGGTGGGGTACATCATGGTATTGCCCAAGAACCCTTCTTCCAGCATCAGGACGGTATAAAGGGTTTTAAGCTCCAGCTTGTATTCACTAAAATCAAAGTGAGCAAGACAGTTCATTCCGCTACTGTGGATATCCAGACCATGCTTCTCTCCCAGTTCTTCCCAATCCTTTTTCACTCTTGCACCAATTCTGTCAGCATGCTCCCAAACTTTAGTTTTTTCCATCTTATCAATGGTAGCTAGTGCGGCAGTAGGGCCAACCGCCTCGGTCCAGTAGGTACTGCTAATGAAGGATTCCTGTGCCATATCCATGGCTTCTTTAGTTCCAATCACCGCACCGATGGGATGACCGTTCCCCATCGCCTTTGCAAAAACTGCCATATCCGGGTTCACGCCCAGCTTTAAATGGCTGCCACCAAAGCAGTAACGCCAACCAATGGTAATCTCGTCAAAAATCAAAAGCGCACCGTTCTTATGGAGGGTTTCCTTAACGTAAGCAAGATATCCATCACTCGGCACTTCGTTTCGCATGGGTTCCATAATCACACACGCAAGCTCATCGCCGTGTTCTGCAATCAGCTTATCAAAGGATGCTCTGTCATTTCCGATAAAGGTATACGCCGTTCCGGTCAACTGCTTGGGTACACCGGCAGGCTTCAACCCGGGAAGCAAATCCCCATCCAGAGAATGGTCATTGGCAAGGTTAGCCGCCAAATACCAGTCACTCCAGCCGTGGTAGCCGCTGATGGCAACCAGATTTCTTCCGGTGGTTGCTCTGGCAATCCGCACTGCAACCGCACAGGTCTCACCGCCGGTTCTTGCAAAACGAACCTGGCTTGCCCAGGGGTGGATTTCGCATAGCTTATCTGCCAGATAAACCTCCTCCGGGGCATTCAGGGTAGACATGGCGCCATTCTCGATTCTCTTAATCACTGCAGCAGATACATCCGGGTCAGCAAAGCCAAGCAGGCAGGCACCGATGCCGTTGGTGGTCATGTCATAGTAAGTATTCCCGTCTAAGTCGGTTACCTGACAACCCTTGGCACTTACTGCATATGCAGGCCATACATTGGGAGCAAACTGCTCCGGCCGTTTGGAAAGCAGCTGCACGCCGCCGGGAATATGCTTCTTTGCATGGGTATATAAGGCTTGAGTTTTTTGTGTGTTCATCATTCATTTCTCCTTTTTCTGTATTTTTCTTTTTACAGAAAATATAACACACTTCCCCCATCCTTACCATACGGCCAAATGCCCTCTTTTTTCTCAAAATGTCCCATCAGGATAATCTTTATTATCCAAAAACGGTTTTCCGGAGAAAACCGCTTTTGATATTCAGTTTAGAGAGAGGTATCAATCTTATCTCTCTTGATTTTGTTGGTGGTGGTCTTTTCGAACTCCTTATCCCGAACCACTACATGGGTTACCCGCTTATAGACAACAAGTTCGTTACAAAGCTCTGCAATGTCCTTTTTTACCTGTTCTTCGCCGTTTCCAATACCCATTTCCTGCAGCTTTTCTTCCGACAGGAATACCTGGCAGGCAAGCTTGGACTCAATACCCGCTTCGTTCTTCATGCCATAGACGATAACCTCTGCAATATAGGGAATCTTCATGAGATGTTCTTCAATCTCCTCGGGGAAGATGTTCTTGCCGTTGTCTAAGATAATAATGTTCTTCTTCCGTCAAGTGATGGCAAGCTGACCCAGTTCGGTAATCTTACCGTAGTCCCCGGTCTTGAACCAGCCGTCTTCTCCCAGAACCTCTTTGGTCAGCTCCGGCTGCTTGTAATAACCCATCATGACCACGTCGCCCTTGACGCAGATTTCGCCGGTACCGTCCTCTGCCGGGTCATCGATTTTGAGTTCGCAACAGGGCAAGGGCAGACCTACGGTGGTGCAGTCGTTAAAGGTGTCATGATTCACACTAACCAACGGGGAACACTCGGTAATGCCATAGCCGTTGGTCAAGCTGATACCGATGGAATCGAAGAATTCACCCAGTTCCCGACGGAGCGGTGCACCGCCACAGACAATCTTCTTGAGTTTTCCGCCGAACGCCTCATGCACCGAGCCAAAAAGCTGACGTCTAATATCAATACCCACCTTACGGAGAGCGTTGCTTACCTTAATCATCACTTTCAGGATTTTTTCCTTGCCGGTACTCTTGGCATTTGCCCAAATCTTCTTATAGAATACTTCAACAAAGGCAGGAACCAGATAGATATGCTCCGGCTGATATACGGTCATGTTTTTAAGAACGGTCTTTAAGTTTTCATTGATACAAAGGGTTGCATGATAATGGATAGAAACCAGAATTCCAGGAACAGCCTCGTAGGTGTGGTGATAAGGAAGTACAGACAGACCTCTGTCATAGATGGTGGAAACCTGCAAGCCGTAATAGACACTGCTTGCCAGGTTATGTTCACTGAGCATAACCCCCTTGGCAACACCGGTGGTACCGGAGGTATACACCAGCATCCGCATCTCCATGGGATCCTTTTCGATGTTCTCAAAACCCCGCTCCCCGGCTTCATATAACGCCTTACCCTTTTCGATGAGCTTTTTGTAGGAGTAGGCGGTTTCGGTATCCTCTTCCCCGTCGATAGCGATAAAGGTAGTAATCTTGGGGAACTCCTGCTTATAGTTACGAATGAATTCCTCATACTTCTTGGTATAGAAAAGAACCTCCGCATCGCTTTCCCGCAGAACAAAAATCATCTGTTCGGGAGGCAACTCCTTATCCACCGGAACGTAAACACCAGCACTCTGGAGTGCAGTTAGATAAACACAAATCCAGTTATAGCTATTCTCGCCCACCATGGCAATATGCTTGTCGGCAAGGCCCATATCATAAAGGGCGGTTCCTATGTACAATGTGGTATCCCGAAATTCCTGATAGGTCACATCCCGAATTTCTCCATTTTCCCGAAACTTAAACCCGACCTTATCCCCTGCATCTTCTGCTGCCATCTTCACCATCTCTTTGATGGTATCGAATTTCTTGTGGGTAGACTTGTAATCATACTTGGCTTTTTTCATAATATCCTCCCGGTTTTCAAAATGATTTCTCTGTTCCCTGCCGTGGTTGTCACACTCTATCTTATTCTTCTTTTTATCATAACATAAGCAGTTCGTTCCTGCAAGACAAATTTTGCTTTTTTCCACCAAGAATTTCGCTTTTTCGCAAAAGCACACCGGAAAAATCCCGGTGTGCTCTTTCTTCCTAGGACAGACTGCAGCTATAATAAAAAACAATGTGGTCGCCCTCTTTCAGCAGGTATTGGGAACATCCATAGTTCGGCTTTTCTCCATTTACCCGATACATCCAACCAGAGGTATCACCGCAATCAAATTCATAAAGATTCCCGATTCCCTCGATGTAGACCGAATTGTACATAGGTGTCTTCACGAATTCAAAATGGATATTGTTCTTTCGCATCTCCCGACAAAGAACATCAAAGACACTTTCCCCCTGGGAAAACTCCACTGTCTGTTCCGGATAAAGGATGCCGTTTTGGGGGAGAATGGTTTCCTTGCCCTCGGCAAGGTTTTCCAAATTTTGAAACACGTCATCGCACCGCACCGTCAGGGTACACCTGGGCGTTCCGGTTGGCTCTAATGCTTCCTCGGTTGGTATGGGTGGCTGGGTTATAACCAGGCTTTCTGTTTTCTCCGGTTCCTCTTGGGATGGCTCCCGCTCCGGCTCTTCTGTTGCTTTTGGGGATTCTGTAGATGTTGACGATTTGTCCGTTTTTACCACATCTAATACGGTTTCCACCGGAGCAGGTTCGGGGCAGTTACCACTCCAAAAGCAGACGGCGACCAATGCCAGAAGAACAAGAACCCCTAATATAATTCTCTTTTTATATTTTTTCATCTTCGCTTATTTGGCAACAGAGGAAAACCTCATCAGCATGGTGGCAACCTCGGCTCTGGTTGCACCGTCCTGAGGCGCAAGGACGGTTTCCTTCTTGCCAGCGAGGATACCCTTTGCCACGGCATACCGGACGGCATTTACTGCGTAGTCAGAAATATTCTCTGCATCCTGATACCCAGCAAGTTCATCACCTGCAACATCATAGCCGCAAAGTATCGCATACCGGTACAAAATCAGCGCCAATTGTTCCCTGGTAATGCCGGAATCCGGATCAAACGCCGTTTCTGAAACACCGCTCACAATGTTGTTTTTTGCCGCCCACTTGACACTGTCAGTATACCACTCGTTCTCGGGAACGTCTGTAAAAGGATTCTCAGCCGCAATTTCTGCAGGGTCTGCAAACCGGTGTAAAACGGTAACCAGCATAGCTCTTGACATGGGCGTGTCCGGTTCAAAGCCATTGCCGGTGCCTTGGAAGAGGCTGTTTTCATACACATACTTAACTGCCCCAAAGTACCAGTCTGTTTCTTTTACATCAACAAAGGTGTTCCCCGTCAGCACCATTTTGGCAGGCGCATTTTCGCCAGCTACAACACCGCCGCTTTGGGGTGTTCCACCCGTGATTCCGCCGGAAGGACCGGAAGGAAGTCCTCCTACAACTCCCTGAGTCTTGTTGAGATTCACCGTTACCTTTTTGAGAGCACGGGTTGCCTCTTCCTCCGCAGATACAGTTACCGTGCCGGTTACCGTGCCATACCCCGATGCGGATACGGTATAGGAATAGGTGCCTGCCGCCAGGTCAAAGGCATTGTCGGCAATTTCTGTTTTGCCCTCAATGGCGACAATGGCATTGCTTGCATTGACATCAAAAACCACCGGGCAGAGTTTTGCTCCGGTGACGTTTGCCTCGTTCATGGCATAGTCAGAGAAATCGTACATGGGCTTTCCCGTTCCCTCTGCCAAAAGCCGCCACGCCAAGAGCCCACGGAAGCCCTGCTCGGTGGCAAAGGCGTTGGGGAATCCGTTCTGGGCATCATTGACGGTAGAGAGTAATCCGTCAATCATATTTTTTTCGCCGTTGATCACGGCTTTTCCATCGATACCCAAGGCAGATAGTGCACAAAGGGCAAGTCCGGTAGATGCCGGCTCGTAACCCTCAAAGCCATCAATCAATCCATCCTCTCTCTGTTCTGCTTTCAGGATATCTACGGTTTCCTCAACAGCGGTTGCCACATCAATATTCATTTCGCAATAGGGTGCCAAT
>JAGALN010000086.1 GCA_017625185.1 Clostridia bacterium | reverse complement strand
AGCGACAGGATGTTTTGTATAAGTGGTTTTTGACGTTGGTTAAGTGCATCCATTGGTTCAACCCTACTATCTATTTTGTTGCAAAAAAAGTCAATCTTGATTGCGAGATTTCCTGTGACAGGGCAGTGGTCAGAGGAATGAATGATACCGAAACCAAAGCCTATGCGGAAACTATTCTGGCATTGCTCTCGAACACCAATTCCAGGCAGATTCCCTTGACAACTGGAATGACCGGGAAGAAAAAGGCGTTAAAACAGAGGTTTCAAATGCTGAAGAGCAGGAGAGCCTTTAGCAGAAAAGTAACAGTAATATCAATGATTCTAGCTCTTGTTCTTGCTATCAGTGCCTTGGTGGTAAGCGGCGTCCTGAATGGGAAATTTGACCTTCCGAAAGAGAATCTTTTGGATATTACAACCGAAAAACGCCAGGGAGATGCGTTTAACATTCTGGTGACGGGGATTGACCCCAGAGGCAGAGCCGATGCCATTCTGGCTTTCCACTTTGACGGGAAAACCTTGACAGGCATGAACATCCCCCGAAATACTGAGTATATCCGGGAGGGGGATGATACTGTCCGTACCATAGCAGACTACCTTGCAAGGGAAAACAACAATCAGGCGGCAATTGATGCGGTTCAGGAACTGTTCGAATTTTCCATCCACTATTACGCAAGGGTAGAAATGGAAGCCGTGGAAAAGATAGTGGATGCCATTGGCGGACTTGATTTTGACATTCCATACAATATGGTATACGATGACCCCCATCAGGATTTGCATATCAACCTGACCGCCGGCAGACAACGGTTGAGCGGGGAACAGGTGGTGCACCTGCTTCGGTTCCGGGACAGAAGTGTGGAAAATGACGAGGAAATCCGTAGAATGACATGGTTTTCGGTGATGGAGGAGATTCTTTCTCAAGGGGTTTTTGGGAATCGGATTCCAGACGTTGCAGATTTGTATGAGGCGGTAACCGAACATATCGAAACCAACTATCCTGTAGCAGACTTCATCAAGGATTTAGGAAAGCTCCAAAACAGCAACCGGAACAATGTGGTTTTCGGGACTGTCCGTGGACGGAATCTGGTGGCAGACGGGCGGTTTGTATTCCGTATCAACCATGTAGCATCAACTCCGCTATTACAGGTCTTTCATGCGGAAACCTCGGCAGAAAAGCTGGTGTCCACCATTACTTACACCAATGATGTGATGGGGTTTTCCTTAAAGCTTCCGGAACATTGGAAGAGCGGTTATGATGCGGTGCAGTACCATAATCAGGTGGTGTTTTATCACAAAGAGATTTTTGAAAAGTACGGGAAAGGCTCGGGGATGCTGTTTTCCATTACCAAATTGGATCGGACGCAAGGGGATAGAATAGAAGAATTGGCAGAGCCCGGCGAATGCCTTTATTGGAGCAAGGATGTAGCATATTATTGGAACATTGCATCCGATGTCCAGTATCCTATCTGGATAGACCGGGACGAGGAGGATGGGTGGATGGCAGAGCAATTTGAAGATATGTTGGAGGACATCACATTCATCAAAAACAGTTTTTCTTTTTTGGAGGATTCCCCGGAGGACACGAAACTAAAAACCAAACAGAGAACGGAGATTATGTAATTTTAGATGGACAAGACGGAATGAAAAAAACGCTCCGTGAGGAAATGACGAAATAAAAGACGTGATATAGGAAGAATACTCTTAAGGACAGT
>JAGALN010000008.1 GCA_017625185.1 Clostridia bacterium | reverse complement strand
ATGGGATTTTTGGATGAGCATCTTGTGCATATTCATTGGGGAAAGAGGCTGAACGAGGTTTCTTCTGCGGAACAGGCGGTGCCTCATTGTAGAAGAAATTTTTCTCATTACACTGCTGAAAACGATCAACTTTGTCTTGATAACATTCCTCAGGAGTATCCAACCTATGGCAATACTGACCTGCGTTCTCCGGCATTTCATGCCCAGTACGCCGATGGCACTACTATCACGGCATTTCGCTATTCCGGGCATACTGTCATCAAGGGGAAACCGATGCTTGAAGGGCTTCCTCACACATTCCCGGGGAATGATAAGGTAGAAACCCTCGACTTGGTCCTCTTTGATGAAAAGACCGATTTGGAGCTGCATCTTCTTTATTCTGTCTTTGAGGAAAAGGACGCCATTACCCGTTCTGTTAAGATCGTGAATAAGGGCAAGAAAAGTGCGGATATTAAGCGGATTATGAGTGCCAACACGGATTTGTTTGGCAAGGATTTTGATGTCATCAGCCTTTGCGGTGCGACCCAGCGGGAACGGTATATCAACCGCGCACCTCTTTCCTATGGGGAATATCGGGTGGATAGTAAGCGTGGTGCGTCTAGTCATATGCGGAATCCTTTTATCGCCATTGCTGCTAGGAACGCAGATGAGAACATGGGTGAGGTATACAGCATGAACCTTGTCTATAGCGGTAACTTCACGGCAGATATTTATGTGGATCAGTATGGCATGACCCGGATGGGTATTGGCATCAACGACTTTGATTTTAACTGGAAATTAGATTCCGGCGAGACCTTCCAAGCGCCGGAGGCAGTCCTGGTTTACAGTGGCGAGGGTATCGGCGCCATGTCCAGAATCTATCATGATTTGTACCGGGAGAATCTCTGTCGCAGTAAGTATGCCATGAAGGTTCGTCCCATACTGATTAACAACTGGGAAGCCACCTATTTTGACTTTAATGAAGAAAAGATTTTAGAGATTGCCACCAAGGCGAAAAAAGCCGGCGTGGAATTGATGGTTTTGGACGATGGTTGGTTTGGTAAGCGGAATAGTGACGATTGTGCCATGGGAGATTGGTATGTGAATACGGAAAAGCTCCCTAATGGCATTGATGGTCTTGCAGAAAAGGTGGAGGCTCTGGGAATGAAGTTTGGTCTCTGGTTTGAGCCGGAGGCAATTTCTCTTGACAGTGATTTGTATCGTCAGCATCCCGATTGGCATTTGCAGGTGCCGGGAAGAACCACCCATTTGGGGCGGTCTGAATATCTTCTGGACCTTGCTAATGACGAGGTTTGTGATTATTTGATTGATGTGATCGGGTCGATTATCCGTAGTGCAAAAATTTCCTATGTAAAATGGGATATGAACCGAAATATGACCGATATTGGTTCTTCTGCATTACCGGCAGACCGTCAGCGGGAAACTGCTCATCGGTATATGCTGGGTCTTTACCGGATTATGGACGCATTGACCACCGAGTTTGAGGACGTTCTCTTTGAGAGTTGTTCGGGCGGCGGAGGGCGGTTTGATGCAGGTATGCTCTATTATATGCCCCAGATCTGGACTAGTGACAATAGTGATGGTATCAACCGTCTTCTGATTCAGTACGGTACCAGCCTTGCCTATCCTGCCGTGACCATGGGGGCTCATATTTCTGCGGTTCCCAACCACCAGATTCATCGTACCACCTCTTTTGAAACCCGTTATACTACGGCGAGTATGGGGCAGTTTGGGTTTGAATTGGATATCACAAAGATGGATGATGAAGAATTTGAGAAGATGGAAGAATATATCAAGCACTACAAGAGGGTTCGGGAAATCGTACAGTTTGGGGATATGTACCGGCTGCTTTCTCCCTTTGAGGGGAACTATGCTGCATGGCAGTTCTTGTCTAAGGACGGCAATCAGGTTTATATCTGTTGCAGCAATGTTTTGGCGGTCCCCAATGGCCCTTACACCTTTGTCAAATGCCGGAATTTAGACCCGGATGCCATCTACTATGATAGGGACAATGATATCCGGATGCGTGGTGCGGAACTGATGAATATTGGTATTCCCCAGTTGGAAATCCGTGATTTTGATTCCAGGACATATTTGTTTGAGAAAATGTAATGGAGCATAATGGGGAATTTGCGGATTTTCGATGAATTGCCTGGGATAATGGACGCAATGAATTAAGTGCTTGCCAATCCCGTCAAGCTCCAATATTACGAATAAAATAGCGTTAAATTCCATCAACCGATTGGTTGGTGGAAATTTTTTGAAAAATTTTTGTAAAAAAACTATAGGGAAAAGCTGATTTTTATGCAAAATAATATTGAAACGGACTATAATCTGTGGTATAATAGATGGAATCAAAGTGTCGCATAGAGATAGAAGACTTGAAGAGCCATCCTAGGAGGTGGAAGCAATGTTTCAAATCATCAAAAAAGTTGCACTCAATCCGTCTGTTTCCATGATGGTGGTTGAGGCACCCTATATTGCAAGAAAAGCTGAGCCCGGACAGTTTATTATTCTCCGGATTGATGAGCAAGGGGAGAGGGTTCCTTTTACCATTGCAGATTACGATCGGGAAGCCGGTACGGTTACTATTATCTTTCAGGTGGTAGGCGGTACTACCGAGCGGTTGAACACCTTAAAGGAAGGGGATTCCCTTTTGAATTTTGTGGGACCCTTGGGAAAGGCATCGGAGTTTGAGGATGTGAAAAGTGTTGCGGTCATTGGCGGGGGACTTGGGACTGCCATTGCCTACCCCCAGGCGAAAAAACTGCATCGCATGGGTGTTTCGGTGGATATGATCAACGGCTTCCGGAATAAGGATTTGATTATGATTGAGGCGGAGTGTAAGGCGGCTTGTACCAACCTCTATACCATGACTGATGATGGGTCTAATGGGAATCAAGGTTTTGTTACGGCAAAATTGGAAGAGCTGATTCAGGCGGGAAACCAGTATGACCTTGTGGTTGCCATCGGTCCCCTTGTGATGATGAAGGCAGTGTGCGAATTAACAAAAAAGCATGGCATCAAAACCATTGTTAGTATGAATCCCGTCATGATTGACGGAACTGGCATGTGTGGCGGCTGCCGCATTACCGTAGGCGGAGAAACCAAGTTTGCCTGCGTGGACGGCCCCGATTTTGACGGACATCTGGTTGATTTCGACCAGGCAATTCGTCGTTCCAAAATGTTTGCAGAGAGCGAACGGAAATCCCGGGAAGCTCACAGATGCAGATTGGAGGGAATGGAACATGCCTAATATGTCCCTTAAGAAGGTGCCTATGCCGGAGCAGAAACCCCACATCCGGAATAAAAATTTTGAAGAGGTGGCTCTCGGTTACACAGAGGAAATGGCAGTGGAAGAGGCAGAGCGTTGCCTGCAGTGTAAAAACCCTGCTTGCATGGCCGGATGTCCGGTTCAGGTGAAGATTCCCGAATTTATTGCCCTGGTGGCAGAAAAGAAATTTGCGCAAGCCTATCATAAAATTCGGGAGAGTAGTTCTTTGCCCGCTGTCTGCGGTCGTGTTTGCCCTCAAGAGAATCAGTGCGAGAAATACTGCGTTCGTGGGAAGAAGGGCGAGCCGGTTGCCATTGGGCGACTGGAACGTTTTGTTGCTGATTGGTATATGAAGTATGGGAAAGCAGAGCTTTCCAGACCAGTACCCAATGGAAAAAAGGTTGCCGTGATTGGCGGCGGACCGTCAGGGTTAACCTGTGCTGGAGACTTAGCAAAGCTGGGATATGATGTCACCGTTTTTGAAGCATTTCATACCCCGGGAGGCGTTTTGGTCTATGGCATTCCCCAATTCCGGCTTCCCAAAGAGATTGTCAAGCAGGAAATCGAAACCTTACAGAGTATGGGCGTTACCCTCATGACTGATATGGTGATCGGCAAGGTTCTGTCTCTTACTGAACTGATGAACGACGAGAAGTTTGATGCAGTTTTTATCGGTACCGGAGCGGGACTTCCTGGATTTTTGGGTATTGACGGAGAGAATTTGAACGGCGTTTATTCTGCCAATGAGTTTTTGACCCGAATCAATTTGATGAAAGCCTATCGTTTCCCGGAATACGACACCCCCATTCATTTGGGAAAGAATGTGGTTGTGGTTGGCGGCGGCAATGTCGCCATGGATGCGGCACGGTCGGCAAAACGGCTGGGTGCTGATGTTACCATTGTTTACCGTCGTGGCCGGGAGGAAATGCCGGCACGGCTGGAAGAAATTCATCATGCGGAGGAGGAAGGAATTCAATTTAAACTTCTCTGCAACCCCGTGGAGATTCTTGGTGACCAAGACGGATGGGTTTCTCAAATCAAGTGTGTGGAAATGGAACTGGGCGAGCCGGATGCCTCCGGAAGAAGACGTCCGGTGGCAAAGCCGGATTCAGAGTTTCTTCTGGATGTCGATGATGTGATTGTGGCAGTGGGGCAGACCCCCAACCCTTTGATTAAAGCTACAACGGAGGGTCTGGAAACAAATTCCCGGGGTTGTATCATTGCGGAAGAGGAAACGGGGAAAACCTCCCTTGCGGGGGTCCATGCCGGCGGGGATGCCGTAACCGGTGCCGCTACTGTGATTCTTGCCATGGGTGCCGGAAAGAAAGCTGCAAAAGCAATCCACGAATATTTATCTAAAAAATAATT
>JAGALN010000007.1 GCA_017625185.1 Clostridia bacterium | reverse complement strand
ATTTCCGGGAAAGCCAAGACCTAGCCTCTGCCAAAGAGGAGGTTCTCTCCCTCTATCGAGAGGTTGGGTTATTGGAGTCTGCCAAGGGACTTCCCCTGATTGCCCTTGGAGGCAGCGCCGGCGCACTCCCCTACATTGACGCACGCCTGACAAGACTTTCTGTCCTGCCGGATGTTCATGGCTATATCATAACCCCAGAACGGCTGACAGCTATTTTAGAAGAACTCCTTTCCCGAACCCCGGAGGAACGGATTGCCCAATTGCAGCTGGAGCCGGGCCGTGCCGATACCATCTGTGCCGGAATTCTCCCCTTGCTCCTTTTGCTGCAGGAGCTAAATTCCCCATCCCTGACCGTCTGCACCGCAGGACTTCGGGAGGGAATGCTGTATTTGATGTCCCGGGGAGAACTGGAATAAAAAGAATCACCCCTTACGCAGAATACTCTTAAGGACAGTCAAAGGGCAGAAACACACGTGTTTCTGCCCTTTTCATATGCAACATAGATTTTATTTTCTTTGCCAGACCCCGTTGCGCTTGCCTAGCCCAAGCGCCACTTCGCCCCCCTTCGGGGGCATCAGCAAAAGGGGCGGCAGCCCCTTTTGAAACCCCGTGTTTATGACGGAATTTCGCGTTTTCATTGTAGGGGTGCTGATTGCCGGTGGCAATCGTCCAGCACTGACCGAGGCGAGAGCCGAGAGGTGCGTCCTCGACGTCCCGCAAGGACTGTCCTTTCCCGTACACCTGCATAAGAGGTCTTTTTTTATTCTTCTTGGTTCATCCGCATTTCGTTGAATTCCTGACGGGAGATGAGAACCTGACGGGGTTTGGTTCCCTCGTAGGGGCCGATAATCCGTCGTTCCTCCATCTGGTCAATCAGCCGGGCGGCTCGCTGATAGCCAATCTTAAACCGTCTTTGAAACATGGCAACGGACGCCTGGCCATTCTCCAGAACCATTTCCACCGCCTGGAAGAAGAGCTCATCCCGTGCCTCGCCCCCGCTCCGGGTGCTGCCATCCTCCTCCTCGTGATGAGAACCGCCCTCTAAGCTTGCGGTAATTCGTTCCTGCTCTCTCTGGATATTTTCCAGAACCGCTTCGTCATATTCTGCCTCGTATTGACCCTTGATGAACTCAATGACCCGTTCAATCTCCGCATCGGAGACAAAGTTACCCTGAATCCGCTGGGGTTTTACCGAACCGCTGGGGTTGTAGAGCATATCCCCCCGTCCCAGAAGCTTTTCCGCACCGGTCATGTCAATAATGGTACGGCTGTCCACCTGAGAGGTGACGTTAAAGGCGATTCGGGATGGGATGTTTGCCTTGATGACACCGGTGATGACATTGACGGTAGGTCGCTGGGTTGCAATGACCAGATACATACCCGCTGCCCGTGCCAACGCCGCAAGACGGTTGATGGCGTCTTCCACCTCGTTCTTTGCCGCAATCATCAAATCCGCAAACTCGTCAATGATAATGACAATCTCCGGGAGCTTGGAATCCGGCTCGCCCCTCTCCTCCATCAGGGCATTGTAGCCTTTCAGGTTCCTTACGTTGTTGTCCTTTAAGAGCTGATATCGGTTCTGCATCTCCACCACCGCCCAGTTAAGCGCTCCGGCGGCATGTTTGGGGTCAGTAACCACCGGAATCAGCAGGTGGGGAATCCCGTTGTAAATCCCCAGCTCCACCATCTTGGGGTCAACCATGATCAGCTTGACCTCGTCCGGCTTTGCCTTAAAGAGGATACTCAAAATCAAAGAGTTGATACAGACACTCTTCCCCGAGCCGGTCTGGCCTGCAATGAGAACGTGAGGGAATTTGGCGATATCTGCAACCACACAGCTTCCGCCGATGTCCTTACCCAGGGCAAAAGCTGTCTTGGATTGGAAGTTCTGGAACTTGTCGCTCTCCAGCACCTCCCGGATGGGAACCGGACTTGCTTCCTTGTTGGGTATCTCGATGCCAATGGCGGACTTACCGGGGATAGGGGCCTCTATCCGGACTCCGGGCGCCGCCAGGCTCAGGGCGATATCGTCGGTCAGGCTGGTAATCTTGGAAACCTTGACCCCCACCCCGGGCTGTAACTCGAATCGGGTTACCGAGGGGCCTTGGGTAATGTTGGTAATCCAGGCTTCTACCTTGAAGCTCCGGAGGGTATCTAAGAGCCGATTTGCCTTTTCCTCTAGTTCCGCACGAATCTCTTCCCGGGTCCGGTTTCGCGGCTCGGGGGGGTCGAGAAGGTCCAGGGTGGGCATATAATACTCCATCATCCGAGGGGGAACCACCGAGCTTTCCTCTAATTCTGCCATGATTTCCTCCTCCGGGGAGAGAGGCCCGTCCTCGGCAAGCATCCGACGTCCTGCCACCACGGCTCTGTCTAAGGGAACGCCCGCTTCCATTGCCATTTTGGTGGAACGCTCGGGCGTGTCCTCCAGCTGCGCCTCCGTAGGCGGAGTAAAGACCGGGTCGGCGTCTTCGGGGTTTTCCTGTTGGGTGATGCTGCCGTCCTCGTTGGT
>JAGALN010000085.1 GCA_017625185.1 Clostridia bacterium | reverse complement strand
GGTGCGCCGTACTCGTTCAGACAGCGGGCAATCTGATTCAAGTTGCCGCCGATTTTCCCGTACTCGGCTGTGAGCTTTCCAACGGCAGAAAGCAATTCATCATTGACCGGGGAAACGGTAATAATCGGACATATCCTTGACTTAGTGAGGGCTTGCCGGATAAACTCGGCTTGGCTCATTTTGCAGAGGGTGACACGCTCGGAAAACTCGGCGTATTCTTCCTCGGTCAAGCGTGTTTTGATTACCCGGCGGCGGTGGGGCGTGTTGTATCTTTTCATGGCTGTGAACCTCCTTTCGTGGGTGGATTTTTTCAAGCGGCGCAAGCCGCAAAAAGGCGGGCTTGGGGTGGCAACCCCAACAAGATTCCCATAGGACAAAATGAGCGATAAGCGAATTTTGGTACTATGGTAGAATCTTGCTCTTAAAAAGTGGCGGTTTCCTCTGTGTGGGCTTCCGTCAATACCTTTAGTGCCGCAAGCGGGGATTTTGCCAAAGCTGTGGCGGTATTTCTCCCTCTAATACCTACAACACCGCAAAAGGCAAAATTGACGGAGATTTGCGAAAATTTCCCCTTATTCCTTACAACACCACGCAAGCCGGAATAGGCGGAGATTTGCGGAAATTTCCCTTTGCCCGCCCTCCACGGAAAGCTTGCGAATTTGCCAAACGGGAGAGGGAACTTCTTTCTATCCCCCTTTGCACGGCATAATACTGGCGATTTTTCAAAATGCCAAAAATAGGCGCAAAAAAACAGGAAACCTTTTCTTGATTTCCTGTCTTGGTGTACCGTTCTATGTGGCGGCGTTTATTCAGTTTTGGGGTATGGCTGTTCATCAAAGCGGAACTGGAACAGGGCAGCGATAAGCCGCCGTTTTATATTGTCCTCGGTGTCCTTGTTGATGTGCCCATTTTCAAGGGCTGCAAACCGGATTCTCTTGCTGTAATGCTGTAAAACTTCTTCCACGGCTTCCGGTTCTCCATTGGTTGCTCTGACAATAGTCTCATAGGGAATAAGATTAGGATTCTTCATGCGAAAACACCTCCATTTTTTCCTGTAACATCTGTAAGGCACTATGTATGTGATACCACGCCGTACTTCGGCAACGTCCATACATTTCCCCGATTTCCTGTTGTGTGTAATGACCGAAAAAGTAAAGATAAATAATTTCCCTTTTTTTATCCGGCAAGGATAACAGCGCAGTGGCAAGCTCCCCGTTGCTGAGGATAACCGTCTGACCGCATATGGTGACGGGGTACTGCTCGTAGGGGTCTATGAAATATTTATCTGACGTACTGAACGGGTAAAACTTTTCTTCTGTAAGATACTCAAAAGATATTTCTCTTTTCTGCCGCCTGCTCCTGTCACGCCATGAGTTGATAGTTGCATAGCGTATAACAACTTTGCAAAAAGCGTTAAAAGTATACATGATGTGTTCTTTGTATGCTTCGGTGCAAGCTGAAAGCCTTGGGTTCTTATTTGTTGTATTTGTCTGCTCTTTATTCAAAATAGGTTCTCCTTATATTCAATAGAATTTTTCTCCGGGATAACGCACAAAAGGTTACGTTACTTTCTGAAACATATGCCGAACTTTATCTAAACGGCTGTTAGGACGGCGTGGCTGCAATACAGGCTCCCCGGAAGTTTCTTGATACCCTTTTAATTCTATAAGACAAACACTTTTCCCATTTGTATAAAAATTCAAATCATTCCTATATTCACCTATACAGCGGGCGGGGATTTCTCCCGTAAAAATAACTTCATCATTTTTAAGCAAGGTTGATTCAATCACTGCACAATACTTCGGTGCGTCATTGTAAGCCCGTGAAAGATATTCCTGCGGTGCAAAAAGGGTAAAGGAAAGGTATGGTTCCAATAATTGTGTTCCTGCTTTTTTCAATGCCTGTTCCAACACGACAGGGGCAAGGAAACGAAAATCTGCGGGGGTACTGACTGGACTGTAATAAACTCCATAGTCAAAACAAATTTCACAATCTGTCACTCTCCAACCATATAAGCCTTGCTCCATTCCATAACGCACGCCTTCCATAACGGCATTTTGAAAACTTTGGTTTAAATAGCCGAGAGATACCTCGCTTTTAAACTGGGTTCCACTTCCGGCAGGAAGCGGCGTTACAGTTAAGCCAATGGACGCCCAAAACGGATTCGGCGGCACTTCAATATGAATCGTATAGGTCGCCCTTTTTATCGGTCTTTCAAGATAAATGACCGTAGGCTCCCTCATAGCCACTCTAACATGGTATTTTTCTTCCAGTAACGAACAAATAACTTCTAACTGCACCTTTCCCAAAAAAGATAGAATAATCTCATGGGTGACAGTATCAATTTCAAAGCGCAAAAGAGGGTCTGTATCAGCAATTTCTATGAGGGCATTCAGCAAGGCTTCTCTTTGTTCCGATTTTTGCGGCTCAACGGTTGTCCGAAGCAACGGCATGGGATTATCAATCCACGCTCTGCGAGGTAAGAGCTTTTCATTTCCCAGAATGTCATTCAGTTTCAAAGTATCATCGGATAAGATAACAATTTCTCCCGAACAGGCATGGTCTGCCGGAACGATTTCCCCATTTGACGGAATAAACATTTCTGTAATCTTTATCTTTTTCTTTTTTGACAGCAGGATTGTATCTCGTAAATGGAGCGTTCCATGATATAGGCGTAAGTAGGAAAGCCGTCTTTTCTGGTCTGTATACTCAATCTTAAAAACATATCCGCATAATTCGGACTGGCTATTCTCTGTTTCTGGAACGAAAGTTTCTGTAATTACCTCAATCAATTTTTCCGTTCCTAAATTGTCTTTTGCACTTCCATGATAAACAGGGAACAAGGAACAACATCTGGTTCTCCGACATTTTTCACGTTGTAATTCCTGCATATCCAAAGAATCCTCTGCGATATATCTCTCTAGTAGTTCATCACTTCCAGCAATAACGCTATCCCACTTATCTAAATCAGAAATATCAGTCATTGTTATCTTTGATGATAAGACAACCTCCTGCATGACAATCATATCGCTGGTAAGTTTTTCCCTAATATTTTGGTAAATACGCCGCAGATCAATTCCGTTTTGGTCTATCTTATTTACAAAGATAATTGTCGGAATGTTCATTTTCTGAAGCTCATGGAATAATATCCGGGTCTGCGCCTGCACACCGTCCTTTGCGGAAACAACTAAAATAGCCCCGTCAAGGACAGATAAAGAGCGGTATACTTCGGCTAAAAAATCCATATGACCGGGAGTGTCCACAATATTGATTTTATAACCATTCCAGCAAAAAGAAGTAACCGCCGTCTGAATAGTAATTCCCCGCTGCCGTTCTAAAATCATGGTGTCTGTTCTTGTAGTTCCTTTATCCACACTGCCTTGTTCTGCAATCGCTCCACTGGTGTATAGCAGACTTTCTGTCAAAGTTGTTTTCCCTGCGTCTACATGGGCAAGAATGCCAATATTGATTATTTTCATGTGATTGTCCTCCTTTTACAGCCCCAAAGGGCATAAAAATCCCCAGCAGTAAAATACTTTTACCACTGGGGATTTTGTTTGCGGACATACACATATACAGCATACACCTACTTGCATTTGCTGTTCTTCTTTGATATGTCAAAATTGATAAGGCAAAAGTATTCTTAAATTGGGTACAAAAAACTAAGCCCCTCGCAAGGGACGGTTACGATTCTTTGTTCCCACTATTTGGTTATAGTTATTTAAGAATACCTTGCCGCATATTTTTTACTCCTGTTCTGGAATGAAGCTATTATAGCACATCAGCGTGAGGAAAGAAAG
>JAGALN010000084.1 GCA_017625185.1 Clostridia bacterium | reverse complement strand
ATTATCTTAAATTGAATTCTGGACAGCTGCACCGTCAAAAAAAGAATCAGCAAATCCATCAAAAAGTTTGTTGCAAACAAAACATCCGTATAAATCGTAAGTTCCATTCTCGTCCCCTCGTTTCTATCTTATTATACCGATTTCACAAGGCAAAGACTGTCAAAATATGGAAAACGAATTCTAATTTATTAGACAAATAGGGACAAAAAAAGAAAGGCTTGGCTAGGGGGTATTCTTTGTAAGAACACCAAAAAAGAACCTTCCCCTTGCGGGGAAGGTTCTTCTATTCCATAACCGTCATTTCCCGATTCAGCCGCCGGGCAGCAAACAGAAAGGCAAAGACTAGCATAACCGCCGCGCCAAGCCACGCCAAGGGGCCTGCAAAAGCAACGCCCATATATCCAAAGGGAACTGCCAGAAGAAAGGCACATGCCAACCGGATACCCAACTCCACAAGGCTTCCTGCCAGAACGATACCGGTCTGACCGATGCCTTGGAGGGTATTCCGAAAAATAAAAATGGAGCCCAATGCCGGGAGGAAACAAGCCGTCACTGTCATGAAGTCGCAGGCGTAACGAATGACATCTTCCACATTCTTCTCGTTGGCGTCAATGAAAATCAAGGTCAGGTATCTGCCAAATACGATGATCAGGGTAGCGCCAACCACCGCAAGAACCGCCATCAAGATACACGTGATGGACACACCCTTCTTAATCCGTGCAAGGTTACGGGCACCGTAATTCTGACCTACAAAGGTCGCAAGGGTCATACCCAGGGACAACATAATCTGGGACACCAACTGCTCAATTCTGATGGATGCGGTGAACCCCGCTACAACTACCGTACCGAAGCCGTTCAGGCTAGCTTGTACTGCAATGGCACCGGAGGCAATGACCGCCATTTGGGTGCCCATAGGAATACCCAACCGCAGATGTGCCCAGGTAAAGCCTCTTTCTAACTTCCAGTCCTCTTTCTGCAAATGAAGGGTGGGGAAGAACTTCACAATATAGAGCAAACACAGAATTCCTGATATACCTTGGGATACGACCGTTGCCACAGCAGCACCCATAGCACCCATCTTAAAAACAAGGATGCAGACAAAGTCCAGAACGATATTGAGAACCGATGCAATCAGCAAGAAAATCAATGGCGTTTTACTGTTGCCCAGAGCACGCATGATACTGGATAGGTAGTTATAAAGCATGGTCGCCGGAATTCCCCAGCAAATGACAACCAGATACTCATAGGCATCCTTCATAATCTCTGCCGGTGTGTTCATAATTTCCAAAATCCATCGAGAACCCAGAACACAAACCGTTGTCAGCAGGGCGGCAAAGACAATACTGATGATTCCGCCGGTTCCTACACTGCGACGGACGCCCTTTAAATCTCCCGCCCCGAACCGCTGGGAGGTCATAATCACAAAGCCATTGGTCAGTCCCGATGCAAAACCGATAATCAAAAACACCAACGAACCGCAGGCACCTACCGCCGCCAGAGCGTTCATCCCCAGGGTCCGTCCTACAATGATGGTATCTGCCATATTATAAAGCTGCTGAAACACATTGCCGATAATCATGGGAATGCTGAACATAATAATATGTCTCCAGATGCTTCCTTTTGTCATATCAATTGTCTTATCTTTTTTCATCGCTATCCCCCATTATAGTATTTCACTTTTACACTATACTACCATCATGGTTTCGCCGTCAAGGGCTTTGGTAAAATCGTAATAGAAAATTTACATATACAGAAAAATACCGCAGAGATATTCTCTGCGGTATTTTGTAATCTTCAAAGAGATTTATTTGGGCATACCTGCCTGGTATCTGTCATAAGCGCCCTGATAGATGCTCAGCATTTCGTCGCCGCCCATTCTCTTGATATCAGCCTTGTACTGTTCCCAACCGGATTCCAGATCCTCTGCGCCGGTAATCCACTTTGCTCTCTTGGTTTCAACCAAACTAAAGATATCGGTGGTCAGCTCGGAAAGTCTGTTTGCTTCCTCTACTGCATAGTAAGGACGGGGCCAAACCTCATCGTCAAGGTATGGTTTATACATCTCGTAAACAGCTTTCTTTTCTTCCTGTCCGGGAAGGAAAGGAAACTTTTCGCTACCGTAAACCTCCTCGGGGAGGAAGCAGGGCATACCGCTGGTCAACACACAGGAGTACATGTAAGAGCTGACAACCTCGCCTTCGGGCAGTTCATTCCATACAAAGTTGTCGCCAACCTTGGAAAGGGTAGAGTTCTCAGCAGCCTCACCAAAAGCATTCTGGATGGAGTTGTCGATTTCGTAGAACTTATCTGCCCACTTAAGAGCCTCCTTGGGATTTCTGCAGTTCTTGAAGATAACCATAAAGTCCTTGGTGCCGATGTATCCGGGGTGAATACGCCATGCCGGCTTAATCTTGCCGTCTGCACTCAAAGGCTCAATTGCAATGTACTCATCGGAATTTGCCATTGCATTGGCATTACTCCAATGAACACCAATTTTGGAAACGGACGCACCCTTCTTTGCGTTATACTGCTCGCCGGTTTGAGTAAATGCTTCCATATCCAGAAGACCCTCTGCATACAGGTCACGATAGTAAGCAATCATTTCCTTCCATTCATCCAGAACGGGAGCAAACTTTACCTCTCCGTCCTGTACTGTCAGCCAGGAATCCCAGGTACCATACTTGGTGGACAAGCCCCAACTGGAGAGAAGAACCTCAGGATAATCCGAGGAAGATGCCAAATTGAAGGTCAAGGGAATTTCATCTGCCTGACCATTGCCGTTGGGATCCTGTTCCTTGAACGCCTTCAAAACAACCTTCAAATCATCCAGAGTCTTGGGAATATCCAGACCTAACTTATCCAACCATACCTTGTTGATGTACATGATATTCTCAAGATAGCTAGCCATATCCTCCTTCAAACCGGGCAGGGTATAGATGTGACCGTCCGGAGCAACAGAAGCTGCCTTGATAGCAGGTCTTTCCTGATACAGTTTGTAGATGTTGGGGGTATCCTTTTCATTGATATAATCCTCAATGGGAATGATAATTTCATTTGCAGCAAACTGAGAAATATCAGAGGGCTGGAAGATACCGCCAATATATACTTCAGGAAATTCTCCCGATGCAATTTGCATCTTCAAAACAGATGCTCCGTCAACATCAGACATATATTCCCAAGTAATCGGAACATCAGTCAAAGACTGAAGTCTTTCCAAGCTCTTTTGATATAGACCGTCAGGCTTATCGGGACTCTCGGCCGGAATCAACACACTAAAGCCGCCGTCATCCCCTGCGTTGCCGCCGCCGTTACATCCAGTCAGTGCCAACGCCAGCATCAAAACTGCCATGATCAAACAAATACCTTTTTGAACCAAACTTTCATACCTTACAACTCCTTTTATATGTATTTTATTTTTTCCATAAATTTTTTGTTACAATTAACCCTTCACAGAACCAACCATAACACCCTTAACAAAGTACTTCTGTACAAAGGGATACATCAGGAATACAGGAATGGAACCAATGATAATAATAGCATACCGTACCGCCTGTTCTGCCTTGATCTTGTCAGCAATGGCCTTGGCGTCCATACCCATATCCTGAACGTCAGAGCTCAAGGATGCAGTCAAACCCTTCAGCACCATCTGGAGGGGATACTTTCTGCTATCTCGCAGGTAGTAAAGAGCAGAGGTATAGTTGTTCCAATGAGCCAGCGCATGGTAGAGAACCAATACCGCCAAAATCGCCTTGGAGAGAGGCAATACAACCTTAATGAAGAAGGTGGTGTAACTACCGCCGTCAATCTTGGTTGCCTCGAAGAGCTCTTCGGAGATGTTACTCATAAAGAAGGAACGGCAAACAATCATGTTGTACACACTGAGGGCTGTAGGAAGAATGATAACCCAAATGGTATTTAGTATGTGTAAATCTCTGTAAAGGATATAACTGGGAACCAGACCGCCACCTATGTACATGGTCAGAACAAAGAAGCCGTTAAGCCATCTTCTTCCGGGCAGCTCTTTTCTGGAAAGAGCAAATGCACAGGTAACACAGGTAAACATCTGGATACAAACACCGCTCACGGTGTAGAGAACCGAGTTAGCAAACCCCCGCAGGATGGTGGGGTATTCGAGCAGCTTCTCATAACCCAGGAAGTTAATACCCTTGGGAAACAGGAATGTTTCACCCAGGTTGACATACGTGGGATCACTGATGGATGCAGAAAGAATAAAATAGATCGGATAAAGGACCAGTAAGGTAAAAATTGTCAAGATTGTACCGTTGACAATGCCAAAGACTCTATCACTACCGGAGTCTTTGATTTTGTTTATAGTTTTTGTTTTCGCCATCTTGCCCACCTCCTTAGAATAACGAGCTGTCGTTGAGCTTGTTACAGATGGTATTAACAATCAACAAACAGCAGATGTTAACAATGGTGTTAAACAGGGAAACTGCAGTTGAGAAACCAAACTGTGCCTGCAAAAGACCCGTCTTGTAGTTATAGGTGGTAATAATTTCAGATGCACCTAAATTCAAAGGAGTCTGTAGCAAAAGCATCTTATCAGGACCTACTGCGAACATATTACCGCAACCCATGATAAGCAGAATAACAATGGTATCCAAAAGTGCGGGAATCTCAATATGCCAGATAATCCGCATCCGGCTTGCACCGTCAATCTTTGCAGCCTCCAGCTGTTCCTGGTCAATGCCGGCAAGAGCTGCCAAATAGATAATCGCGCTGTAACCAGTACTGCTCCACATACCTGTAAT